>JAITOZ010000101.1 GCA_031289675.1 Planctomycetaceae bacterium | reverse complement strand
TCAATGGTTGCAAGTCAGATAAGTTTGTGATACACTTAAAGGAAACGGAATTCCGCTTCAACCATCGAAAAGAAAACCTTGCCAAAATTATAAAAAAAACTTATGAAAAAATAACTCTTAAACTTGTCAATCCCCTATAACATTATTTTCTGTTACGGTAACTCTTCGTTTCAACCTTCCGCTGAGCCCGGCGGAACAGACGGGCAAAAGAAGAAGACATCATCTGCTGCCGCAGAAAGGACATTGCAGGGCGGTTAAAATCATCGCATATACTCCTTAATTGGATATCTTGACTGGGTACGAAATCACAATATAATAATGATAAGGATCTTAACTGGAAATGTCAAGATAATAATTTTAGAACATAACCGACTTTTCATTTGTTTTAGCGTTTGTTGAATAGAGTCATTATCTCTGATCGGCTCAACGGATTTCTCAGGAAAATACCCCGCAGTGCCGACGTAATGCACAGCGAACCCGGCTTCCGAACACCCCGAACCGTCATACACGTGTGTTCAGATTCAATCACCACCGCAACACCTTTCGCCTTTAGTTCCTTGTAAAGCAATTCCGCTATCTGTTCCGTGAGCCGCTCCTGAACCTGCGGACGATGTGAAAAAACCTCCACAACCCGCGCCAGTTTGCTCAAACCGATAACCCTGCCGTTAGGAATGTAAGCGATATGCACTTTGCCGATAAAAGGCATCAAGTGATGTTCGCACACACTGTTGAAACTGATGTCCCGCACCATCACGATTTCGTTGTAATTTTCCGTGAAAAACTTTTTCGTATGTTTTGCGGGGTCATCGTGAAGTCCGCTGAAAAGTTCGGCATACATTCGAGCGACCCGCTGCGGCGTTTCCTGCAAGCCTTCACGGTCCGGGGACTCGCCGACGGCAATGAGAATTTCCCGAACCGCTTGGGCAATCCGGTCTTGGTCGATTGTTTTCGTCTGTTTTTTGTCCATTAGACCCATTCAATAACTTCATTCTACATTTTATATCGGCAGCGGTCAATCGGTTTTTATTCCGCCTCCTTGCAGAATTTGTTTGGAGAATTTGCCTTTCTTCTCAAAAATTGTAGAATGACATTCAAAGATTAAAAATAATGACAACAATTTTAACGGTACGGAAGAACGGTACGGTAGCCATCGGCGGCGACGGACAGGTAACGCTCGGCGATTCGGTAATGAAAGCCGATGCAAATAAAATACGGAAACTGCTCGACGGCAAAGTTATTACCGGCTTTGCCGGTTCGACTGCCGATGCGTTTGCCCTTCTCGAACGCTTTGAAGTCAAGTTAAAAGACTTTCCGTCAAACATTCCGCGTGCGGCAACGGAATTGGCAAAAGAATGGCGGACGGACAGAGCCTTACGCCGCCTTGAAGCGATGATGATTGTTGTCGCATCAGGAACCACACTTTTACTTTCGGGAACAGGCGATGTGATTGTTCCGGCGGACGGTATTTTGGCTATCGGCAGCGGCGGAAATTATGCCGTAGCAGCCGCAAAAGCACTGTCGGCGCACAGCAAATTGTCCGCCCGCGAAATTGTCAAAGAATCGCTGAGAATTGCTTCTGAAATTGACATTTACACGAACGAAAATCTTGTGATTGAAGAGTTAGCCGCCATTGATGAATAACGTTTTTTCATACTCTCCGCTGGTGCAGGAGAATGCACAAGATGATGTACCGCATACAGCAGTATGCGGTGCGACATTGGAACCGCCTTACATCATTGGTCTTGCTGCACCGTTAATCAAAGAGCAGCGGATTATTGATGCGCTCTGGGTTTTTGAAACACTTAATCATATTCCGCTGGATTATCAGGCGTACATCATCGGCGACGGCAAAGAACGGGACTATCTGCTGCGGTGCAGGGACGGATGGAAATTGTCGTCCCGCGTGCGTTTTCTCGGCAGCAGTAAAAATGCTTTGCAGCATATCAGGCTTGTTCACGTATTGCTGCATTTGGGGACGGAAACGGCAGATTGTTATGCGGTTCGTGATGCCGTTGCGATGAAAATACCGGTGATTGCTTCGGACACGTCCAAGACGAGACAACTGGTTAAAGACGGAGTCAACGGCATTTTGATTCCCGATTGCGGCGATGATTTCCGGTTACGCCGGCGGTTATTTGCCAAACGGACACTGCGTTTTTTTAGACCGGTGTTATAGCACCTGTTCCGTTTTGACAAGAATTTGGAATAACAGATTGCCGGGATATTCTTGCGGCGGGTAAATATCGCAGTAAAAACTCGACCCTAACCGTCCGCAACTCAATAACCATCCATCTTTTTTTGCGAAACAAATTCAAAACCGGAGCAAGCCTATGCAAGTCTATAATTTTCCCAAAGCGAGCGGTTCGGCAATGTCGATAACTGCCTGTGCCGCAGCCGCTAACGGAGATTCCACATCGTCCGCCTCACGGCGCAGCATTTCCAACCGCTCCTTGTGTCTTGCTAACGACATCGGGTTTGAGAACCAGCGTATTAAATGTTCCGCCGCCTCTGCTGTTCGGTCTGATGCGGTTAAAAATTCGGGAAACAACATCCGTTCCTTGTCTGTTTTCGCTGGTTCAGCAGGAATTACCGACACCGAATCCGGGTAAAACACCGGTGTAATGCCTGACCGTTCGTCCCGCTGCCTATCTGCCGAGAGAAGATTCACGAGTGTAATATAACGTGTCCGCCGGAAAAAACGCTGTATCAGCAGCGGCAGATATCCGACCTTGTAATAAATTACCGTCGGTTTGTTGCACGCCAGAAGTTCCAAAGAAACCGAACCGGAAACCGCCAGACAACATTCCGCTGCCCGAATGAGTTCCGTTGTCCTGCCGGCAAACACCGGAATACTCCAGCCCCGCTCTTTCAAACGGAATTCGATACGCCGGCGGTGTTCATCGTTCAATGCCGCAAAAACCGGCAAAACTTTCGGACATTGCCGCTTAACGGCGCGTACCGTATCAACGATTGCATCGAAGTTTTTTTCGATTTCTTGAATCCGCGAACCGGCAAGGAGCGTTAGTACCGGCGAAGTACCGAAGTTCGTATAAAAGTATTCCAGAAAATCCGAATCGGACTCTTTGCGCCGTATCTCTTCAAAAAACGGATGCCCGATATACACTGCCCTACAGCCGTTTTTCCGAAACCAGCGGTACTCGAAGGGCAGCGCACAAAGTACGATGTCCGCATATTTCTGCATTTTTTTGACGCGCCATTGCGCCCAAGCCCAGAGTTGCGGGGGCATAAAATAAATCACCGGAATGCCGCATTTGTTCGCCGCCTTCGCAATATGCCAGTTGAATCCCGGAAAGTCCACAAGAACAATGGCATCTATTTTTTCCGTTACAAAAATATTTTCGGCATCACGGACGAGTTGCTTAAAATCGAAATACCGCTTAAATACTTCCCAAATCCACATCACGGAAAGGCGTGTCATATCGGCAAGGAGACGGCAGCCGGAGGCATTCATCATCGGACCGCCGAAACCGATAAATTCTGCATCCGGTACAGATTCCCGAATCTTTGTTATCAGCGATGCAGCGTGAACATCGCCGCTCGGTTCTCCTGCGGAAAAAAATAGTTTCATTCTATTGGAGCGGTTGAAAATTGGCTCTGCCGAACCAACCGCAGTCCAGCGGAATATTCATCCGATGATACCGCAGTCTTTCAACTGCGGCAGGAGTTTTTTCTTTCTATTTTGAATTTTTTTGTCGACAGGTTAATTCATTATCATTTCGGATTGAGGTTACGCCCTGACAGTAATTCCCATTTTTTGACGTTGTACTCGCTCTCACTAATAGCACCGTGAAGTTTTAGCCGATACAGACTATCCAATATCTCTATCGTTTTTTTAGCTATGTCCGGCGAATTTCCCAAGAACACTGCTTTTCCCCTATCAAACTCCTCTTTGCTGATTGCCCCTTGCGAACACAAATCCGCCAACTGTTGAATCTGCTGTGCCACATCCGTTTGCGGACTGCTCCTGCCCGCAAAAAGAAGCGTAAGGTCATTAGCAATCGACTGTTCGCTATATTTGGCTGAATAATTGATTGCTAACCAATGTCCCAAATCACGAAGGAGGGTTCGTAATTCGGGTGTATCCGTTGCCGTAAGCCGTTCAAGCGTCCCTTCATATTGCATTTCATTCAAATCCCGCTCTACGTCGGTCATTTTGCAGCGACCCATATCACAAAGTTCCTTTCCGCATTTGAAAACTTGCTGTAAAGACGCTTCACTGTCAACGTTGCGGCGGTATTCTTGCAGTGCCTTCTGATATGCCTCATCCAGGCGTTTACTCTGCCATATCCATACCCACGTAAGGGCAATGAACACAACGATGCCGCTAATGATTATCATCATATCAGTCTTGTTCGGTAACTCAATTTTTACTCGCAATTTAGTATAGCCCGGATGAGTTTTGTCCGCAAGAGATACCGCGAACAATCAGTGCCGCCGTCGCAAGACGGCAAAATATAAATTGCGGTCAAAGGTTTCATTACGAAAAAAGCGGAGGCTTGCGCCTCCGCTTGCTGATGTTATCAAAGGGACAATATCCCTAGTTTTTCACCGGAATCCGCGTCATATAGAACGAACGCCAGACGAAGTACAAACCAATCGCAAGGAACACCAAAGCAATGCCCCAAGTGTAAGACGCATAAGGTCCCGCAACCGATTTCGCAACGCCGTCCTTGCCAACGGTTGTTACATACTTCATCGCTATCGCAATTTCAGTCGCTAACAAACCGAATAAAGTCGAGAACTTGATAATCGGATTTAACGAAACCGACGACGTGTCTTTGAAAGGATCGCCGACCGTATCGCCGATAACAGAAGCATCGTGCAGCGGTGTGCCTTTTTCCCGTAAATCGACTTCAACAACCTTCTTCGCATTGTCCCAAGCACCGCCGGCATTCGCCATATAAATCGCTTGGAACAAACCGAAAATGGCTATCGAAACGAGATACGCTACGAAAAAGTTCGGGTCAACGAAAGCAAATGCCAGAGTCAGCGAGAACAACGCAAGGAATATGTTCCACATTCCCTTTTGAGCGTATTGCGTGCAAATCTCAACGACCTTTTTCGCATCTGCAATGTCCGCTTCGGTCTTGTTCATATCGAAATTCTTCTTAATGAATTCAACCGCTTCATACGCACCGGTCGTTACCGCTTGCGTTGCCGCACCGGAGAACCAGAAGATGACCGCCCCGCCGCAGATTAAACCGAGCATCACCGGAGCGTTCGTCAGTTCCAGCGACAGAATACCGAGTTTTTCCAGCAGAAGAACGATAGCGAAAATCATCGTCGTTGCACCGGCAACTGCCGTTCCAATCAGCACCGGCTTTGCCGTTGCCTTGAACGTGTTGCCTGCCCCGTCATTCGCTTCCAAGCACCATTTGCTGTGTTCAAAATCGACATCGAAGTTGTAATCCTTTTTCAATTCTTCTTTGATTCCCGGCTGTGCCTCGATTTGCGATAACTCGAAAATCGACTGAGCGTTGTCCGTAACCGGTCCGTAACTGTCAACGGCAATCGTTACCGGTCCCATACCGAGGAAACCGAAGGCAACGAGACCGAAAGCGAAAATCGGAGCGTGAGGACCGAGAAATTCAAAACCGGAAAGTTGCGTAATGCCGTAAGCACACGCCATTAAAACGGCAATCAAACCGCCCGTCCAGAACGCACTGAAATTACCGGCAGTAATACCGGACAGGATGTTGAGCGAGGCACCGCCTTCGCGGCTTGCGGTAACGACTTCCTGAACGTGTTTCGACTTGGACGAAGTAAAAATCTTTGTGAATTCAGGAATCAACACTGCCGCCACTGTACCGCAGGTAATAATCGTTGCGAGTTTCCACCACGCCCCGTGCGGCAGGTTGCCGAGCATTAGCGCACTGAAAATGTACGAAACGGCGATGCACAAACCTGCTGCAATCCAAATCAGCGAGGTCAGCGGTTCTTCAAAGTTGAACTTCTTCTCGTTGCCGTATTTCTTTTCGGCAAACTTCTGATTGATAAAGTATGCCGCACCGGAAAGGCAACCCATCAAAATCCGCATAAAGAACACCCAAGTAATGAGCATTGCCTGCAAAGCAGGAGCGGTCAGCCCTTCGATACCAAGTGTTGCAACGGTTGTAGGCGTAATCGCCAGCACGATGAACGAAATCAGAGCAACGCCAGTAACACCGTAAGTTTCAAAACCGTCGGCGGTCGGACCGACGCTGTCTCCGGCATTATCGCCGGTGCAGTCGGCAATCACGCCGGGGTTACGCGGGTCGTCTTCGCCGACTTTGAACACGATTTTCATCAGGTCGGAACCGATGTCGGCAATTTTTGTGAAAATACCGCCGGCAATACGCAAGGCACTGGCTCCGAGCGACTCGCCGATAGCAAAACCGAGGAAGCAAATGCCGACGGTGGAGCGGGGAACGACCAACAGAATGAGAACCATTACGATCAATTCCAACGAAATGAGGAAAAGACCGACGGACATACCGGCTTGCAGCGGGATATTGACGACATCCCACGCTCTCCCTCTCAACGAAGCGAAAGCGGTTCGGGAGTTAGCATAGGTGTTCAATCGGATACCATAAGCGGCAACACCGGTCGAACCAGCCATTCCGATGACGGCGAATACGAGGACTTGCCAGAGCATTGTCCACGGACTAACGTGTACTTCGCCTTCGGCGGCTTGTGCTGTTCCGAACCATTCCGGTGCGAAGACATAAACAAAATAGGCGGCGGCGATGAACAAAAAGAGCATCGCGAGAAACTTAATTTGTTTCAGCAAGTATGTGCTGCACGTTTGATAGATGATTTCTGAAACATCCGCCATTCTTTTGTGGACGGGCAACTTCTTGACCTGCTGGAAGAAGTACAAACTGATACCGAGAATGGCGAAGGTGAACACGAGTCCGACCCATAGGAGAACGGAGCCGCTGACACCGCCGAGATAAGCGAAATGTCCTTCGCTCATGCTGGGAATTTTGAGATCGGCTTCGCTTCCGAACGCCAGCATACCGGTCATCAGAAAAGCGAATAAAGGAGAAAACAAACGACTGAGGTTTTTCATAGGGTAAAAGTGAAAGGGTTAAGGTTTTATCTGGTGCGCCTCTGGATTTTCGCAGGCAGGGTGTACTATCTACTCGGTGAGCGGATTCTACCACGTTTTTGAGACTTTGCAAGGTTACCCCCCTATTTTACCGCAAAGTCTCAAATGTATGCAGAAAAAGAGCGGGCGATGTCCGGTTACACTCTTTTATCAAACCAAAGCGAATACACAACGAGTAAAACAGCACTGCAAACGAGCATTGAATCGGCAATGTTAAAATTCGGATAGCGGTAAGAACCGAACAAGACAAGAATCCAATCCCGAACGGCACTGATGGTGTTCCCGTCAACATCCGTTATTCCGTGAAATGCAAGACGGTCATACAAATTGCCGAAGATTCCCGCCGAAATGAAGGCAAGTATCACTGTCAGAAACCGGCTCTTCCACGCAAATAGAAGAACATAACAGATAATACCGGCAAGAAACACAAACGATAAAACGGCGAGAATATGAACCTGTCCTTGCCCTAATCCAAACAAGGCTCCGGTGTTAAGACTCGTTTGAAATCCGAACACGCCGTTCCAAAGATAATAGGCGGACTCCAGTTCCGGCTGTTCAATACGGCGGTACTCTCCGGGCATCCCCAATGCCTGAAACGCTGCGTCCTTTGTCCATAAATCTGCCGCAGCACCAGCAGCAAAGAGAACGAAAAACAGAAAAAAGGAAAAGGCAAAAGCGGATGCCGAAGAAGAGTTGATGTCTTGATTATTCTCAACGTTGTTGTGCATATCGCTTCCCTTTTAGCCCTCAAGCAGGTATGTTTCGTGTTTCTAAACGGATGTTATTGCCGAGTTTATACATCACGCTTCTCTTTCCGCTTCACTGTGTCCTTTGAGAATGGCTTGGACTTTTTGGACGGCTTCGACGAGTATCGGCGGGCTTATCGGTTTTGAGAGAATTTTCGTAACACCGAGTTCCATCAGTTCTTTACGCTGTTCTTCGTTGCCGGCACTGGTTACAACAAGCACGGGCGTGCCGCTCAAACGGGGACTCGAAGAAATTTTCCGCATCAATTCAATACCGTTCATATTCGGCATCGTCAGGTCGGTAACAAGCAGGTCGGCTTTAATCTCTTTCATACGAAGTATCGCTTCACTGCCGTCGGATGCTTCAAAAAAATTGGCATCGCCGAGACCGGCAATCTCCAAGCAACGGCGGATAAACATCCTCGCTAATGCGGAATCATCTGCTATGACAACGTTTTTAATCATTTGTAGTGCCTTTTTATTCTTGTCGGCTTACCGGAGAGACTCATATTATAATTCCCAGTCCGTTTTTCCCGGACACGATAAAACAATCCGCCCTGAATCCCTGTACAACGTTACCGTCCGGCTGTGCGAACCGCCGACATCTTCGGCAACCGCCCCTAAACCGAACTGCCATAGTACCTTCTTCGCTGCCAAAGCGTTCCGCTTGCCGATATTGAACGTTCCGTTCGGGTCCGCAACATTTGCCCCGCCGCACATCTTCACTATCAGGCTCGACGGCTTCGACAGCATACCGGCTGTCTTTTTCATCAATTCAATCAGTGCCGGTATTCCTGTATCCGCAAAATAGCCCGGTAACTGTTTGGCTCTATCCGGCGACACATTAGAATCAGGGAGCGCAATATGGTCCATCCCGACACAGTGCGTCACTCTGTCAAGAATCATTACGGCAACACAGGAACCCAGAGCCATCGTGCGTACAACTCCGCCCGGCTCTTTCGTTGCGCCGTAATCCCCGACTCCAAGCATCATCCGTGCCGATGTGTTGGGCTGCATACTCATCAATCTATATTATCACCTAATATCTTTTGCGGTCTACTTAAGGAGTCCAGCCAATGTCTGTGCTATTCTTGGTAACGGAACAAGTGACTCCGCCCCGCCTTTATTATACGCTTCTTTCGGCATACCGAAAACCACGCACGTTGCTTCGTCTTGGGCAATACACCGCGCACCGGCATCCCGCATTGCCTTCATTCCGTTTGAGCCGTCTGCTCCCATTCCCGTCAACATCGCCCCGATGGCTTTGCTGCCGACATTTTTTGCTACGGAAAACATCATTCGTTCAACGGAAGGACGATGACCGCACATCAGCGGAGCGTCAAAACATTTCACCGCCCAGCCCATACCGCTATGGACGACTTCCATCTGCTTGCCGCCCTGTGCAATCAGCACTCTGCCGTCGTAAATCGGGTCGCCGTCTTCCGCTTCCTTCACGACAACTTGCGCCAGACCGTTGAGGCGGTCTGCAAACATTTTGGTAAAACCTGCCGGCATATGCTGAACAACGACCGTCCCGACAAAATTTTTCTGAAAGCCGCAAATTACCTCCCGCAATGCTTCCGTACCGCCTGTCGAAGCACCGATGGCACAAATCCGTTTCGATAATACCTGTCCCGCATCTTTATTGACGTATGCCCCAACAGTACCTACGTGTTCGAATTTTTTATTTTTCCAGTGTGAAACGTTGACCGTTGAAGCAATTTTAATTTTCGTACGGAGTTCGTCCACCATCGCAGCCAAGTCGCCGCCCTTCGGTTTCGCCACAAAATCAACCGCACCCGCCGCCAAGGCTTCAAGCGTTGTTTTCTGTCCCCGCTCGGTAAAACTGCTGACCATCACGGCTGGAATCGGGAATTGCGGCATCAATTTCCGCAAAAACTCCACGCCCGTCATCTTCGGCATTTCGTTGTCCATCGTCAGCACATCAGGACGCAGTTTCACTATCATATCCCGTGCCTGATAGGGGTCGCCGGCGGCTCCGACAACCTCTATATTCGGGTCTTTGGACAGTCCCTCAGTCAATATCTTTTGAACGAGCGGCGAATCATCGACAACCAAAACGCGAATAATACGGACTGCCATAGAATGTTTTGTAAATCGTAAAACCGAAACGTCATTGCAAACACCATTGCAATCTCCGGCATTATAACGGTTTCACGGACAGGATACAAGGGGCAGATTTTGCCGGCGATAACAATTATCGAAATTTATCAGGGTCAAATTTATCGGGGGGAGAAAATTACCGACGGAGGGGGAAGCCCCCGCTCTTGCCGTTATTTTACTTGTTCGGTAACTTGCGGCAACTTAAATTGTTCCGGCTTTTCTTTCAGGACACGGCGGAGCCAGCCTTCGGGATACGGGTCGCCCTCTTTCGGATATTTACCGTCATCGCTGCGTATGTAGCCGTCATTGTATTTCGTAAAAACGGACTCCGCTAATTTTTTCCATCGGGCGGCAACCAATTCCGCCTGCATCACGCTATAATCAGTTAGGTATTGCTGCGCTAACTTCGGGTCGCTGCGCATCAATTCCGCTGCCGTTTGTTCAACCGGTTTTTGTAACGCAAAAAACTTGCTCTCCAACTCCTTTTGAACTGCGATGATTTCCGGCGAAATCCTTGCATATTTTACGTTGGCATAATTCGCCAAAAGATTGAATACCCACCACGCATTATCCCACGAAAATTGCCGAATCGACCCGCCCGCAAACGACGGCGGAACTTCTGTAATGCCGCAATACAGCGGAAAATAACAACTCAAATAGTTGTCATCGACACCGTACCACAACACGCCGCCGATTCTGTCGGGCAGCGATGAGCGGGACTGTGTTACAATGGAAAAGCCGGTCTGCTGTGTCGAAATCGGACGCTCCCAAGAGTATTCCTTGTCATCTCCTTCGACCTTCCAGTAAAGCGGTCTCCAACGGCGCGGCAGTCCGTATTCACCGGCATCAATTCCCTGCGTCATATCCAATTCGGTTCCCTCAAAATGGTCCCGCATCAATGCCGTAATGTCGGCAGTAGAAAGTTTTTTGTCCGGCTTGACTGACCACGGATACGGCTCCGCATCGGCAACGCCCCGATGATAGTCCGGCGAAAAATTCTGCGACGGAGCCGCCCTGCGTAAAACACTCCAAACCCGGCTGGCGCATACCCGCTTCGACTTCGGCGTTATTTCATCATAGACTTCATCAAAACGGAAAGTCTTGCCGGAATCGGGATTGTACCAGCCTTTTTCGACAGCAAATGTTTTGATATTATCGGAGAAAATACACTCATCAGGATTTTTTGTATCAGGAATTTCTCCGATGCGCGCCTGATTGGCATGAACGGAAATTTCACCGTCCGGCACTTTTCGAGCAACCCAAATTGCCCCTTTACCGTTCTTGCCGGTACCAACGATTTCAAAAACCCACGCTTCTTCTTTGTCGGCAACCGAAATTGATTCTCCTTCATCGTTGTAACCGTATTTTTCGGCGAGTTGAATCATCACATCAACGGCTTCTCTTGCCGTTTTGGCACGCTGCAAGGCAAGCGTCATCATCATTGAATAATTGACGAGTCCCTGCGGATTGACCAATTCTTCCCGTCCGCCGAATGTTGTTTCGGCAATCGCAACCTGATGTTCATTGATGCAGCCCTGCCGTGTCCAGAACCCGCCGGGGCCGGCATCATCCCAAACAACACCGAGAACCTGATATGTCTTGGAAATCTGCTTGATTTTACCGGCAGGACGCTCTTTCGCTGCCGGTATATCAATGACGGCATCATCGGGAAAATCCGCAGCGGGAAAAATTTCGAGACGGGAATAAAACCCCGCCGAATCTGCTGTATAGGTGATTGTTACCGAAGCGTCTGAAGAGGCTCCTTTGGTAACAAGAATGTTGGTACAGGCAGAAAGCGCACCCGTTACAAAAAAGCAAACGAAAAACAGAATCAGTTTCATAACAGGAAAAAAACAGCCTAATAGAAAATAGGTTTGAAGGTTTCTAAAAAGGCTGCAAACCTTTAAGCCTTGCGGGAAAAGCCTTTTGCATTTAACGAGTTACAGCGACAAAATGTATTCACACAAATCGTCAATCTGTTCATCTGTCAATCCTCCGACATCACCTTCGACATCGCCGTGCTTACCCAACTTGAACACGTCCTGCATCGTTTTATAACGTCCGTCGTGCAAATACGGTGCAGTGCGCCAAACCTCTATCAGCGTCGGCGTATCAAACTCGCTCCGGCGGTCAAAGTAGCATTTCGTATTGACATCGTGCATCTTCATATCTGTAAAATACGTCTCCGCCGGATGGCATACCGTACAGCCGATTTTCTTGTCCTCGAAAATTTTCTTGCCCCGCTTGGCACGCTCACTCAAGCCGCCGTTCACTAAATACGGACTCGCCGCCGGCTTCATCGCTGCAAGGTACGCATCAACATCCAAACACTTTGCTTCATCGGGCATAGCAAATTGAATGTATTGAAAACCGGTGCGGATACATTGAAGACGCTGACCGATGCCTTCCCACAGCGGTTGCCGGTTGGGATTATCCCGCACCCCCTCCCACATTGACGGCGGAGTTTTGTGCGAATACAGCAGACTCTTCGCATTCTTCGGATTTCCTAAATCATCATTGAGCAAGTCCCAGTTGTAACCGTCCATCCGCGCATCGGGATGGCAACTCGCACAACTTTGCCATTTCTGGAAACACAGCGTTGCATCGTTCCACCATACTTCGCCCCGGCGTTCCGCCGTCCATTCCGGTACAGCACCAAGCGCAATTTCCGTCTTCGATAACGAAACCGCATCAATCTTATGCAGCATATCGCTGAAATACATTCCGACCAAGATATTGTTACCGGAGCAGGCAACGGCTCTCGCCCCCTTGCCGCTAAGCAGCACCCGCTTTTTCAAACCGACAAGGAACGATAAATCGTTCGGTACATTGTTTGCCGCATTGCTTTGCTCGCCTTCCTCTGCCGCACTGCCGCCCCAAGACGATTTTATATCGTAGGCGGGCAAGGCAGCGAGTTTTTTGTGCAGTCCTTCAGCATCAATGATAATCAATTCGCTGGTACCGGCTACAGCAATATAAATTGTTTTGCCGTCGTCTGATACCGCAATTCCCCAAGGATTCGCTGCGCCTAAATCAACATCATCGAGCAGAACGGCATTAACGAAGCCGCGGTTGGCGTTCTCCAGTTGTGTTGTGTCGATGATTGCCACTCCGGCAGTATTCATCCAGCCGCGTTCGACTTGTGTTGTCGGTATCTGAAAACGTGCCAGCACTTCGGTTACATAAGCGTACTTTCCGTCAGGCGACAAAGCGATGCCGTGCAGAGAGCCGCTACCGTTGGGAAGACGGATTTGACTGACGCTGCCGTCAGCAACATTGATGACGGAAACTTCGGCGGCAACATCAATCATCGCATCGGGATCCTCCGGTTTATTTCCGACATCAAGCGGAATACTGTTACAAACAAGAACATACTTTCCGTCTTTGGTAACAACGGCGCAGCGGGGTTCACGGATAGTCTTGACTTTCCGCACCAATTTTAACGCTGGCAGTTCGTATTGCCAGACATCAGTTGAAAACTGATTGCAGACGAATACGTTTTTTCCGTCCGGCGACAAAGCGATTCCTTGCGGCGTATGCCCCGCTTCGGCAATACCGGTGATTTGACCGTTTTCAATTTTGAGGAGTTTTCCGTGTTCGTTTCCGGCGGCAGTGTAAAGTGTTTTGTTATCATTACTTACAGCGATGCCGTGCGGTGCGTTGCCGTTGAGAGAAATGACCGCTTTGACGGCATCGGCGGCAATATCGACAACAGCGATTTCGCACGCATCGGTATTTGCCGCATAAAGGGTATTACCGTCGGATGAGACAGCGAGGGCGTTTGGACCTTTATAACTCTCTCCGTAAGAGAGATTCCCTGCAAGCGATACTGAAACGGCAGCAAGAACGGCGGCGGTGAGAAATAGACGGTACATTCGATTCTCCTTTATTCTGGTTATTCTGTATTTTTCTGCGTGAAGTGTAGGTATTGTTGTAGATTTATTGAAATGAACGTTAACATACGGGAAAATAAGGGACTTCTACGACTCAATCAATAAATTCCTGACATAACCGAAGTGTAACACAACCGCAAACAAAAAGCAATAGTCGGCGGAAGAATTTTCGCCGTCCTGCGACGGCGGTTCTGAATGTTAACATATCAGAATGTTAATACGTCAGAGCCGACACCGCAAGACGGCGTTTGTTTGAGTGCTGTTACTGTAACTCAATGACGCTCAGCGTTGACGGGTCGTCGCTCTTGGTGTTCAGGAGTTCAGGAAAATCCCAATCAAAATTGACGATAATCATCTTGTTGCCGATAACAACACATTCGCAGGGCTGGTCAAGCGAACCGTCCGCTCCGTCCGTGTCGCCGTTCTCCCAAATCGTCTCGAATACCGGCTTTTCGCCCGCCTTCGGAACAACAAAAGCGTGAACGGCATTGGCTGCCGAATCGTTGATATAAACCTTGTTCGCTCCCTTGCCGTAATAAATACCGTCGCAGCAGTTAAAGTATTCTCCTGCCGGATGAATCTCGTCCGTTGACGCAATCTTGCCGTCCTTGCCGAGAACGATGCGGTGCATTTCTCCGGTGTCGAAGAAGCCGTAATAAATTACGCCGTTGGAATCGGCGGTCATTCCGTCCGGTCCGCCGTTTCCGCTGCCCGGTATTTTCTTGACAGTATGGAACGCAAGCAGATGCGGGTCATCGCCGAGACCTTTGGTTATCGGTTTAACCTTAATCGGCGGATTTTCGCCCGAACCGGCTTTCAAAACTTCATCCTTGGCAAACTGCCAAACGCCGCCCGTACCGTGATGTCCGGGAATATCGAAGAACGTGTCGGTCAGGTACAGATAATCGCCGAGCCACATAGCCGCATTGGACAGTTTCGTACCGTCAACAACGATTTCGACTTTGCCCGTCGGTTTGTCGCCGTCCATCAATACCCGCAAAATGCGGCTCTTATTGTTTTTGTCGAAGAAGTATTGATTGTCCGCAACATATAAATGCCCGTCGGGACCGAAGGCTAACCCCATCGGACCGATTTGACCGGTTTCGACTTTAATGTTGTCGATTTTTTCCAGTTCGAGAATAGTTTCGGTCTTTCCGTCTGGACTGACTTTGGCGAGGACGGCGGGGAAAAGTTTCGGACCGGTATTGTTGGGACGGCGGGCGTAATTCGGCACGGAGAGAAACAGCGTCCCTGTTTTCGGATTGACCGCCATTCCGTCAGGGGTTATGTATTCCTTCGGCAGCAGTGAATAGACTTTCGGTTTGTGTGCCGGGTTAGGTTTGTTTACAAGTTGCCGTTTTGCTTTGTAAGCATTGATGATGTCGGCATTCTGTTCCTTGTAAGACTTTTCCGGTTTCTTTTCCTCTGCTTTCGTTTCAGCAACCGGCGTTTCAACAGTATTCTCAGCGGCTTTCGTTTCGGCAGCCGGCATCGGCGTATCGGCCGTTTTTTCCATTGCTTTTACGGCATCGGCAAAAGACGTTGCGGCGGCTTCCTTTTTGGCTTCGGCTTCGATGCACGCCGTGCAAATTTCTACGGCTGCTTCTTTTTTGCCCTTGGATCCGGCGTGTTCGGTTTTTTCGCAGCTGGCAAAGGCAGTGAGTGCCAATGCGGCAAAGAGTACGGTCAATCGTTTCATCGTTAGAAACTCCTGTGCTAAATTATTGTTGCCGATGATTGTACCTTATCCGCCTGCGGTTGTCAACTGCCGAATGAGAGTCCGTTTGTGTGAACTCGCAACCTGCCGCTGACGGCGAAACGCTACACCGTCTTATGTTCTCCGTAGTAGGCATTCGTGTAGAGTTGCCGAATCTCCGAAATCAGCGGATAACGCGGGTTCGTTCCCGTACATTGGTCGTCAAACGCCTCTTCCGACAGTTTGTCAAGGTTCGCTAAAAATCTCTTTTCATCCACGCCCGCCTCCTTGATCGACTTCGGTATCTCCAATCTATCAGAAAGATTACGGAAAGCCGCTATCAATTTTTCCGTCATCTGCTCGTTTGTCCCCTCGCCGAGTCCCATATACCTCGCTGCCCTTGCATAACGGCTCGTTGCATCAGGATAACCGTACTGCGGGAAAATCCCCATTTTTCGCGGTGCCTCGGTCGCATTGTAACGGATAACCTGTTCCATCAGCAGCGCATTGGCTAAACCGTGCGGCAAGTGATATTCCGCACCCAGTTTGTGCGCCATCGAATGGCAAAGACCAAGAAAAGCATTGGCAAACGCCATTCCCGCCATCGTTGCAGCATTATGGACTTTTTCCCTCGCACGCCGGTCGTTTTGTCCCTTTTCGTAAGCGGCAGGCAAGTATTTGTACAAAATTCTTGCCGCCTCCAAAGCCGCCGCATTGGCATAATCCGTTGCCGCAACGGAAACCATCGCCTCCAATGCGTGAACCAGAGCATCAATTCCCGAATATGCCGTCAACTTCTTCGGCATCGTCATCACGAGTTCAGGGTCAACAATCGCAATGTTCGGTGTTAATTCGTAATCCGCTATCGGGTATTTTTGCCCCGTTGCATCATCGGTAACAACGGCAAAGGGAGTTACTTCGCTGCCCGTTCCCGATGTCGTTGGAACGGCAACGAACAGTGCCTTTCCGCCGAGTTTCGGAAATTTGAAGACCCGCTTTGCAATATCCATAAACCGCAGTGCGAGGTCTTGGAATTTTACGTCAGGATGTTCATACAGGAGCCACATAATTTTGGCAGCGTCCATCGGACTTCCTCCGCCGACAGCGATAATGACATCCGGCTGAAACGACTTCATTCTGTCAACGCCCTTACGAATTGTTGTCAAATCGGGGTCGGGCAGAACCTCAAAAAAGATTTCCGGTTCGATGTTGTACGATTTCAAAGCGTTTGCGACTTTGTCGGGCAAACCGAGATTGAAGAGGGGACCGTCTGTTACAATAAAAGCCCGCTTGCGTCCCCGCAGTTCTTCCAAAGCGAGTGTCAGGCAGTCTGTTTTGAAAAAGATTTTCGGCGGAACACGGAACCAAAGCATATTGTCCCGGCGTTCTGCAACGGTTTTGACGTTGATTAAATGTTTCACTCCCACGTTTTCACTCACGCTGTTTCCTCCCCAACTTCCGCAGCCAAGCGTCAAAGACGGCTCCAAACGAAAATTGTATAAATCGCCGATAGCCCCTTGGCTCGCCGGCTGGTTGATGAGAACCCGACCGGTCAAAGCACGCCTGCCGTAAGTTTCAATGCGGTCGGTGTTTGATTGGTCGGTGTAAAGAACTGATGTATGTCCCATTCCGGCAAAACGGATGAGCGCAACCGATTTATCCGTTGCGTCATCAAAATTTTCTGCCTTGTACATAGCGAGAATCGGCGACAATTTTTCAAACGATAACGGTTCGTCAATGCCGATTCTTTCGACTTCCCCGATAAGAATTTTTGTTGCTTCGGGGACATCGAAGCCTGCCATTTCGGCGATTTTCGATGCTGCCTGCCCGACAATGCCGGCGTTGATATGCCCGTCTTTCAAAAGTACGGCACGCAATAAATCGCGTTCTTTATCGTTCACGATGTGCGCTCCCCGCAGCCGAAATTCGTGCCGGACGGCATCGTACACATCTTTGACAACGATGACGGACTGCTCTGAAGCGCAGATAACGCCGTTATCGAAAGTTTTACTCAAAAGAATCGAATTGACGGCGGTTCTCACGTCGGCGGTTTCGTCAATGACTGCCGGAGTGTTCCCCGCTCCGACTCCGATAGCCGGTTTGCCGGAAGAATATGCCGCCGTAACCATACCAGGTCCGCCGGTTGCGAGAATTAAATTGATGTATTTATGCGACATCAACTGTTTTGAAAGTTCAACGGTCGGCTCGTCAATCCAAGCGATAATATCCTCCGGCGCACCGGCGGCAACGGCAGCATCGCACACGGTCTTTGCTGCCGTTACTGTTGATTTTTTCGCTCTCGGATGCGGCGAAAAGACGATACCGTTGCGGGTTTTCAGGGCGAGCAATGCCTTGAAGATAGCCGTTGCGGTCGGGTTTGTTGTCGGAATCACACCGGCAACGATACCGAGCGGTTCGGCATACTTTCGGATACCGAATTCAGCATCGTGTTCGATTAAGCCGCAGGTCTTTTCGGCGTGAAATTTGTTGTAGATATATTCAGAGGCAAAGTGATTTTTGATGACTTTGTCTTCGACAATTCCCATTCCGGTCTCTTCGGCGGCGGCTTTGGCAAGGGGAATCCGGTTGGATGCCGCTGCCAGTGCAGCCGCTCGAAAAATTTCATCAACTTTTTCCTGTGTGTACGTTGAGTAAGTCCGCTGTGCCGCTTTGACCCGCTCCATCATTGCATTGAGTGTTTCTGGCGAGTTAACTATAAGACTCACACCGCCTTGTGGCAAGACCGCATTACCGGTATCGGAAGATTGAAGGGCTGTCTCTTGTATCGCAGACTTCTTCATTGAAGTATTCCTTGGAGGTAAGTTTTGGTTAATTTTAGTTAAAAAAATAACAAGTAGCAAGTCAGGGGGTTGTTTTGGTATATAAACGCCGGTTTTGCAGGCGGCATTCTCGGCGGATACGCCGGAGGGAAAACGGGTAAAACCGGTGCCGAACGTCTCTTCGATAATTGGTGGAAAGATGATTCGCAACAGCCGCAGCAACAGCCGCAGCAGTCGCTATTAGGGCATTTGGGACGAAATTTGACTCCTCAACTCGCCGACCTTCTTTATGCGATTCCTGGCGCGAAGGCGATACCGGGAGTGAAGCCCTTGCTTTCTATGCCTGTGTCGCGAGCAGGACTACAGGCGTTACCGGGAAGAGTGGCGAGCAATGTGCGTAATTATCCCGGATACGTTAAACAAACGATGAATAATGCTGTCGAGTCTGTGTCTAGTTTGCGAGGCAGAATAATGGACGCTATAAGTCCTTCGACAAGCGGGAAGTATGTTGTCGGAGATTCTTTCACCAACAACTTTTTTAGAACAGCAAGCCCGACAGACGTGGAACGGCTGATGATGAGACGATATGCTCGTTCACGGCAGAGATTGATGGATGCGGGGGAATCGACTGAAAATCTTGAAAGATATGGGCGTGATGTGCAAGATGCGTGGAACAAGGCGTACGGCAATGATACGTATGGTAATCCTGTGTCGAGATCAAGTGATGCGATGCGTCAGAATAATATGCTATTCAGAATAAACGCTCCGGCAGTTCATTCTGAATTAAAATCACCTAACGGTGCGATTAACGGTCAGTCGAGGGTTGGGGCGTACGATCCTCTTACGTATGTGAAAGAAGACATCGGTCCGCGTACGGAAATCACTACGGGAAATGCAACGCCCATTAAATACTATGATGCGACTGATCCCAGAGTGCTTTCTACGACAGATATGAAAAAACAACTCGGAAAGAATGAGGCTATCAGGGGGGCGGAACAACGTGACGGAGATACTGTTGTTTCTGATTTTACGGAGTATAAGGGTGGAATCCGACCTCGAATAAAAATACCTCATGGCGAAAAAGGCGATGCTACATGGGTTGGTCGCGAACCCACTGCATCTGCCGACGCGTATGGACGTGATGGCGGATATTTTGGGGTTTACGATGACTCAAAATTAAATCCTATCGCCGGACGTATGAATGATGATGCGGGAAAAGAATATTTTCCGTATACGAGGCATTTGACATCGAGCAACCCAGATGAAATTCGTCCTATAGCATTAGAATCTCGCAGACATACTGTCGGAGATTCTAATGCTGCACCAAACTCTGATATGCTTCATCAATACGAAGGTGTCGTTCACAACGATAGCCTTATCCCGGCGTTGAAAAAAGAATATAGAGTTCTGGGACGAACGGGTGAGAAAGCGTTAACCGATGGTTATGATCAACAGAGGTATTATCCCAGACACTTGGCTACACAAGAAACATATGACGATATAGTTCGCGATGGAACTCGTTCTTATGAGACAGGAATAGGCAGAGCGCCGATGGATGAGTATGCTCGTAGAATAAATAAAGGGGCTTGACAAGTTTAAGAGTTATTTTTTCATAAGTTTTTTTATAATTTTGGCAAGGTTTTCTTTTCGATGGTTGAAGCGGAATTCCGTTTCCTTTAAGTGTATCACAAACT
>JAITOZ010000093.1 GCA_031289675.1 Planctomycetaceae bacterium | reverse complement strand
CGGGAAGCGTCTTTGTCGTGTTCCGCAAATCGGGAAAACCGGCGGTAAAGATGCAAGGCATCGAAGCGTTGCAAGCGAATTTCCCCGAACCCGAACCGGTATCCGACGTAAAATCACCCTGGACGGTCACTTTTGAATCCGACGCCATCAAACGGGGACCCGCCCAACCGGTTACATTTACCGAACTGACCGACTGGTCGAAAAACGATAATGCGCAAATCCGTCATTTCTCCGGCACAGCGGTTTATAAAACAACGGTACAAGAAGCAACGGTTCAAAAGCGCAAGGGGTCAAAACTCTGGCTTGATCTGGGAAAAGTCGGTGTGATGGCGAAGGTGAAAATAAACGGCGAATATGCCGGAGGTGTCTGGACGTATCCGTACCGCGTAGAAATCACGCCTTTTGTAAAAGCCGGTCAAAACGAGATTGAAGTGGAAACCGTCAATACCTGGGCGAACCGAATTATAGGCGACAAAATGTTGCCGGAAGCCGAACGCAAACTGCACCTGTCGGGAATAGCCAACAGAGCATCCGTTATACAGGAATCAGGTTTGCTGGGACCGGTGAAAATTATTGCGATAAAAAATAACAGTAACTAATTTTGGCTCTTGCCTGGCATCTTGCGTCTTGAAACAATGCAAGTCTATGCTTTATAACAGGTTAAGTGTCCCAAAGGTCAACAAAATAACGACACACTAGACGTGTACTTCGATAACGTCCCGGTCGTTGAGTATGTAATCGCCTTTGACGACCGTACCGTCGTGTACGGCACTGCCCCAAACTTTGCCGAACTTCAAATTCTCGGCGTAGTCCTTGTGTATTAACGCCGCTAAATCTAAAAGCGAATCGCCCCGGCTCAACGTAAACGGCTTATCCCGGTCTGCCTCCTTCTTCTTCGGGTCTTTCGTGTAAATGCGGACAACATCAAGCGACTCATAAACTGCATTGCGCAAATCCTCCAGCGTGTCCGGCTTATTTGCCGAAATCCGAAACTCCCGAAACAGCAGCGGAGTCATTTCCCTGAACAATGCCAGCCGCTCCTCCGCTTCCGGCTCGTCTATCTTATTCGCCAGAAAAAACGTCTTCGTGAATGCCAAACCGACATCTTCCTCGTCCAAACTTGATTCGGCAGCCAATCGGGTTTTTGTTGCCGACAATTTATCCAACACGTCCTTACACTGCTCAATGCCGTCATCACTTCCGAGGTCAATCATCAGCAGCGCAAGGTCGGCACTCCGCAGCAATCCGGCGATATACGGTTCCAGATAATCGGCAGTAATCGGCGGCGTATCAACTAATTGAACGAACACATCCTGCCACGTCATCATTCCGGGCTGCGGCTGTTTTGTCGTGAACGGATACGGAGCCACTTCCGGTGCTGCACGGGTGAGTGCTGCAAGCAACTGACTTTTACCGGCATTGGGACCGCCGATGATAACGGCAGTACCGGCACCTTGACGGGGAATACGGAACGACCGGCTTGCGCCGCCTTTTTTACTGCCGCTGCGCTGCAATTCGATTTCCTTTTTTGTTTCGGAAATCTCGGTCTTCAATTTTGCTTGCAGATGGTCTGTGCCTTTATGTTTCGGCATTTCCGCAAGCATTATTTGCAGCCATTTTAATTCATCTTCCGGCGTTTCTGCCCGCCGGTATTGTTCTTCCGCTTTCTTATATTGCTGTGTTAAATTCGCCGGCATTAGTTAATGGATAATGGAAAATAAAAAATTGACAACGGACAACGAACAATGTAGAATGATCGGCTGAAGAACTATTCTCCATTGTATTGTTCGTTGTCCATTGTCCATTAACAACTCACGTTGTCAATCGTATGAAACTGAAACAACTCTCGCTTTTTTTGGAAAACAAGCCGGGTAATGTCCGTAAGGCTTGCCGCACCCTTGCCGATAACGGCATCAACATTGAAACGATGGCGTTGGCGGATACTGAACAATTCGGTATCCTGCGTATCCTTGTCAAAGATTGGGAACGTGCCAAAGAAGTCTTCGAGAAGAACGGCGTAATCGTTCGGGTTTCTGAAGTCGTGGCGTTGGCAGTCGGTCACCGTCCCGGCGGTTTGGCGGACATTCTCGATACGCTTGATGCCGAAGGCTTGAATATCGAGTATATGTACGGCTTTTTTCAACAGTTAGGTCAAACGAAAGTTACCGATGTGCAGGACAGTGCAGTCATCGTCTTCCGTTTTGATGACCCCGATACGGCTGTCAAGAAGTTGAAAGACCGTAATGTGCGGATTATCGATAACGATGATTTGTTCCGTTAGGTATTTTATATTTCAAGTTTGCTGCGGAAAACTCCATCATCGCACGGTAACAGGTAGAACACGAGAGTGGTTACCTAAATACAGACAAAGCGAAGCGCATAATTTTTTGCTTTCGATATCCATACTGCCCCTGTTTCCGAATTTGCTTTAAGCGGTCAACTATAGCATAAAAAGATACCAAAAGCAGCGGGGAAATACGATTGGTCAAGGGGTTCGGGTGAGTGTTCACAGAAAATTTACAATTAAGGCGGACAAACACTCTTCTCAAAGCCGATACACGGCAGTTGGCTGACAAGACTTGTCCTTTTTACCGCCCCTTGCAAAGGGGCTTTTTTGCGATACAATAGGGACCGGAACAGTAATGTTTCAAAAAGAGTATTTCAAGAGAGCCGAACTGGCGGAATGGCAGACGCAGGGGATTCAAAATCCCCCGCCCGCAAGGGCATCCCGGTTCAAGTCCGGGGTTCGGTAATCCGTGTCCCCATATCGAGCGACATTAGCCCCTCCGGTGTTAGCCGAGTATCTTGATAATTTCTTCAATGTCATTTGTTACCGATACCGGACGATTGCCCAATTCCGTGAAAAAACAACGGCGACGCATCCCATTATAACAGATTTACGGCGATTGAAAACGGTTAAATGCCGGAGGCGGCAGCCACCGGCTTGTTGACAACAAAACTCTGTTAAAACGCTGCCGTTACACCCGGCAGTATAAATATCTGGTATTGTTAAACTATTATAGTTTTTTATTTAGTTTTTTGAGTAGGAGATTGATGGAGTATTCTATCATATATTCTGCTTTGGAATAACATTTTGTTTTTCGTTGAAATCTTGCCAGGTAATGACGTATCCTCGCATTGTATCCCTCGACGGTGTAAGTCTCCGCCTTCGTCTGCCAATGCTTCTCC
>JAITOZ010000086.1 GCA_031289675.1 Planctomycetaceae bacterium | reverse complement strand
GAGCGTAACACGGGCAATCACCTCGACATTGCCTAAATCCAGATACAACGGCGTATCCGTTTTTGTCCGTTCAAATGTTTTTTCATAAATTGCAATGCCGGAGAAATAACGGATTTTATCGTTTTTGCTTTTCGACCAGTCGCGCAGTCGGTCAAATTTCGTAACACCAATCCCGCCCCGCTTTGTATCAAACGTAACGTCCCAGCCTCCGTTCAAATCCAGCACAGGTTGTTCCGCTGCCTTTTGCCAAACAGGCTCTTTTGCGTTGTCTTGCCGATTGCTGAAAATGACGAAGAGCGATTGCGAACCTTCGAGATGTAACGAAAACGAGGTCTGTCCGTTATTTTCCTGCAGCGGCGGTGTCCGGTACTGTTTGCCCGTCATCGGCTCCCAAACCGCTGCCGCCTTTTTTGTAACACGGAATTTCACTTCACCGTCAAACGGTTGATCACTCCGGTTGGACAGGAAGTAAATGTCCGTTTCTCCGTCCTGACGGTGAAAGAAGCGGACGGCATTGTCCGCGGCACCAAAAGGAGTGCAGTCAAAATCAACCGGTACGCCTTTCTTCTTCAGAATGTTTGCCGTGAATTCATAATCGGGATACAGTTCCGGCGGACTTAGTTGAATATAGCCCGCCCAAATCGGCAAATGACTTCCGCCGATGACCTGCGGTTTCGTCCACGTCTTTTCGTCCTGCGAAGATTCCCAAGACGAATCTGTTACGATATTAAGCATTGATTCCCTGCCGTCCTTCTCGGTGATAATCACTTGAAACCTAGCGATAAGACCGGCAGGATTCGGTGCGTTCGGCGGATTGTTCACGTCATTCTCCGCCGTTATTTCAATCACGTTTTCTCCGTTCTTAATAAACGCTGTAACCGCCGCCGGTGCAATCTGCTCTTTGCCCCCTTCGGCTTTGCAAACCTCTTTTCCGTTTATTTTCAGCATCAGACGGTTGTCTGCCGAACCGATAAATTGAGCCGAAACAACTTTTGCGTCTTCGGCAACGGGAAATTTGTTACGAAAAAACCGTATTCCCGCCGGTGCGTTTTTAAATGCATCTCCCTTGCCGCCGTCTTCGGCAAACCAAATCCATTTTGCCGCCGACAAGTCAAGCGGTGTACTGCCTGCCGCTGTAACAGAAATAAGGGAATCCTGAATTTTCTTTCCAAGCGTTTTGATTTCGTCATCAATTTGCGGATAATGCTGCAAACCCGGTGAACGCTTCGGCGGATTGCCGACAACCGTTGCGCCGGCATCAGCGAGTTCCGCTATTTTCTGTAACAGCGGCAGTGTCATCGCAGCAACATTCGGCAGGACAAGCATTTTGTACGCCGTTGTGTTTTCGCCTTTGAAGGCAATGCTGCCGTCTTTGACATAAGCAGACTTGAGCAGTGTTGCCGGATCGCAGCCGTCAAAGCGGTATCCCCGCTGGTCTCTAAAAACGCCGGTTCCGAACATTGCCGAGGACGGCGGCGTGAAAACTTCCGGCGCACCTTCCGGTTCCAGATAGAGAACGTCAACAACCGCCGTACCTTTTCGCAACAGATATTGGCAGCGGGCTAAATACTGATGATACGCTGCGGAAAGTTCCCACCACGTCTGCGTCCGTTCCCAGTGAACACCGTGAATTCCCATCGAAAAACCAGGGTACTTATCGGGCAGCGGCTGATGCTGAAAACGGTGAAAGGTGAAGCGGTTAATTCCGGTACAAAAAGCCCAGTCGCCCTGCAATTTCATTGACTTCGGATTTTGCCGCCACTTATCGTGAGACGAGGTGAACGCTTCCGCCCCGACAATCTGTCTGCCGTGAATATGAGCGATGCTTGCCGCCTCGAAACAGGAATAAATCGAATCGAAACCGTAACCTGCCGACCAAAATTCGCACATCGGCACATCAGCAATTCCGCCGAACGTCATATCGTTACACGGCATCATATCATACGGCTCGATGGACAGTTTCATTCCGTTTTTGTGCGCTAATTCCCGAAGGTACTCGCCGTGATTTTGAATTATCAGTTCCTGCGCTGTCTGCCGCACATCCCAGAGAAAGCGTTCGGTGATTTCCTGATTTTGTACGATAAATCCGAGATAGGCGGGCAGATACGGCATCGGGTCGTAACCCCGGCGTTTTTGAAATTCCTCAAAGAAATTTCTGGAATAATTCTGCGAACTCATTTCCCAAGAGTCGATGTGGAGATATTTCCAGCCGGCATCGGGATACTCCGCTTTGCTGTCCGATGATACCGGATTGCCGTTATTCACTTTTTGTAACAATTTTTCAATGTAATTTTTGTAATGAATATCGAAGGCATCTCTGTCCATTTTGGAACATTCCAAACCCAAACCGGGAGCGGGGGCGGGGCGGGTATTCTGACCGGTGGACGCTGCCGCAAAGCGTAAAATCGTCCAATCGCCGGCGGGTACGTCCCAGTTGAGCGTTCCATCAACTTGTAATTTGCCGGTTAAATCAATAATTTTTGCAGGGTCAATGCCGGAGATGGTATTGCTTGTAACAGTAACATCCGGTTCGGCAATACGCGGTTTTACTTTGCTTGAAGAATACGGCGCACGATAATAGAGTGCTTTTTCATCAATATCTGCAATCCGCTGCGCAAGAGCGGGGGGTGTAAGCCCTCCGATGGACGGAAACGCCGACACTTTCACGTCTTTGAACCACTCTTTTCGTGCTTTTTCAATCGGGGCGGGCAGTTGTCCTTCGCCGAAGAAGGGTTTGCGGGGAATGGGATTCGGCAGTTTTTCGTTCAGCGTTACGGGACCTGTTACGTTTTTTTCCGACGCAACGAGATGGAGCATAGAATCTTCGGGCTGAATCCACGGACCGCCGCTGCCTGTCCAGCCGGGACCGGAATTGAGTGTTACTTGCAGATTGCAGCGTTCGGCTTCGCGGACGATATGAACGAAAAGGTTTTGCCATTCTTCGCTCATAAAGCCGACATTGCCGCGCGGCACGCCGATATTGACTTCCATCAGGATAATTCCGCCGATACCTTGTTTTTGCATTGCTTCAAAGTCGGCGGTAATTCCCTCTTTGGACAGATTGCCGTCCATAATGAACCAATAGACCCAGGGACGATTTTCCGCACTGGGATTAGCGAATCCCTTCGCCAGTTGTTCCGTTTCGGCGAAAGCCAAAAAAGCAGACAAAAGAATCGTAACACAAATGAACGTTCTCAAAAATAGGTTTTTTAACATAATTGTTTGTAGGGTTAAAGGGGTTAAATGGTTAAAGGAGTTGAATATACTGAAGCCAGTTGAAACTTTGTCCTGCCAACACGGCAGCAGCCTTTTGGTTTTTTTAATGCGAATCAAACGAAATAACGAAATAGTGCGAAACTTCTCATTATTATCTTCTCTTTTATTTTTCGTATGGTTCGTATTCCTTATTTGGTATTGTTAAATTTGGATAGAAAGATTATAATACTCTACCGCTGGTTATTTTATTGTTATTTTTTGACTTTTCAAGAGGAGTTGGCAATGGATTGTCCGAAATGCGGGAGCAAGCATCACACGAAAGATGGAATCGTTCACGGACGGCAAAGGTATTTATGCAAAGATTGCCGCTACCATTACACTGTTGTTCAAAGGTCCAATGTCAAATCTGCCGAAACACACCGGTTAGCACAAAAGATGTATCTCGAAGGCATCGGCTTTCGGGGTGTCGGACGCGTGCTGGACATCAGTTACGGAACGGTTTTTCAATGGATTAAAAAAGCCGGCAAAGCCGCATCACCTATCCCGAAAACTATAATAGACTTGTTGCGTAACATAAAATTCGTTATAATGCTTGTATTCTAGTATTTTCCCGTGTTTTATTCAAGGAGGATTTCAATGTCGAACCGTTATGAAAATTTGAAAAAGTTAGATGACGCAGCGTTCAGACGTATCACCGGAACGAAACGGTGCGTTTTCGATAAAATGCTCATCATCGTTCATCTTTTTCATTTTCTGCAAC
>JAITOZ010000044.1 GCA_031289675.1 Planctomycetaceae bacterium | reverse complement strand
AAAATAGCCGCTTATAATGTAACGGACAGAGAATCGGCAACGGCAGCGGACGATCAATTGCCGATAGAGAAAAACTGGGTTGAAGTTGTTACGGCGGGTCAAATGAATCCGGGTTCGTCATCAGAACCACCGACGGTCTTTGACATATCGAAACACATTCTCAAGCCGGGCGAATATCGAGTGATTATTCGTAATGAAAAGGGCGAGGCGGTTGAAGCGGAGAGTATTGATTTAATCGTTAAAGACAGTGTTATTGAAGACCGGGTGCGCAAAAATCCGAATCAGCAGAGTGAATACCTGCTTAACCGTCAGGAACAGGTAACGCCGGACACACCGACGAAGTTACGGATCAAAATGAAAGGCAACTTCAGCAGCGGCAGTGTAATGATGCGCCTTGCAGATTAGAATATAGAAGGAATTCGTTTATTATCAAAATGGTCTTTACGAGCGGACAAATACTTTTTACAGCGTCCAATCATTTGACGAATCGCTGTAGTCCGGCAACAGAGATGATGACCCGTCTGCGGACACCGCTTCGTTGATGCAGAGTACGATAGCCGAAACACACCGGAGAAACGTGAAACGATTTATGGAAGAAACATCCTTTGCCGCTTTCTGTTTTGCTCAAATGTATGATTGCCTCCACGCATTGATACCGCCCCGGAGACTGGCAATATGTCCCTCAAAACCGGCAGCCAACAGCGTTTTGACGGTCTGTTGACTGCGTACTCCGCTTGTACAGATAAATACGTTGAACTTTGCCGGACTCAATTCGTCTTTCCGGCAGACAATTTGACCGGACGGAATGTTTTTAACTTTTATGTTTTCAACATTCGGCAGCGTTCCCAATGCCGTTTCATACTCTTCGCGGACATCAATAATCTGTATCTTGTCCGCTTCGGTTTCAATGAGATGCCTCCATTCTGTAACTTCGATTGACTCCGCCGATTCGTCAGGACTGTTCCCGCTTGCGCAACAAAAACCGCTGCCGTCTTTCAATTCCGTGATGACCGGATGAGTGCCGCAGACCGGACACAGCGGGTCTTTTTGTAACGTTATTTCACGGAATTTCATTTTCCACGAATCGAACATCAGCAGCCGATTCGACAGTGTTTCACCTTTACCTAGCAAAATTTTAATCGTCTCATTGGCTTGAATACAGCCGATAATCCCGGGCAAAACGTTGAGTATGCCGCCTTCGGTACACGTTGGTACAGTACCTGGCAGCGGCTCTTCCGAATACAAACACCGAAGGCACGCTCCGCCCTGATAATGAAAGACACTCGCTTGTCCCTCAACACGCAACACGCCGCCGTACACATCCGGCTTGCCGAGCAGCACGCAGGCATCGTTAATCAGATACCGGATACCAAAATTGTCCGTCCCGTCAACGATGACATCATAATCCTTGAAAATTGGAAGAGCGTTGGAAGCATCAAGCCGCCGATTTATCGCAATGACCTCAATGTACGGATTGATGTCCTCGATACGTTCTTTTGCCGAAGTAACTTTTGGACGTAACAAATTACGTGTACTGTGAATAATTTGCCGCTGTAAATTCGTTTCGGTTACAATATCATCATCAATAATACCGAGCGTTCCGACACCGGCGGCGGCGAGGTACATCGCTATTGGTGAACCGAGACCGCCGCTGCCGACACAGAGAACTTTACTGTTTTTGAGTTTGCGCTGCCCTTCGAGACCGACTTCGGGCAAAATCAAATGCCGGCTGTACCGGGACACTTCTTCAAGTAAGAGTTCAGCCATTACGGTTCGTTCTATTGCGGACTATACTTCGGCAACAATTTCAATTTCGACTTCGGCTCCTTTCGGCAGGGCGGCAGCCTGTACGGTACTGCGTGCCGGTTTTGCGCCGCCGAGATGCTTTTCATATACGGCATTCATCTTTGTAAAATCGGCAATGTCCGACAAAAATACCGTTGTCTTAACGACCTTGCCCCAGTCCGTTCCGGCTGCTGCAAGAACAGCGTCAAGGTTTTTTAAGACTTGTTCAGTCTGTTCCTCAATCGTATCACCGGCAAATGTCATCGTCTCCGGCGAGAGCGGTATCTGTCCCGAAGTAAAAAGGAATCCGCCGGAAATAATTCCCTGCGAATACGGACCAATCGCCGCCGGTGCGGACTTCGTAGTAACTGTTTTCATTCGATTTCGTCTAATGCTTCTTGAATTTTATGTTTCGGCTGCACGCCGGTCATCCGGTTGACAACGCGTCCCTGAAAGAAAAACAACAGTGTCGGCAGCATATCGACACCGTATCTCGCCGCCAGTTGGGTGTGTTCTGCCGCATTGACTTTGGCAATGAAAAATTCGCCTTCGTATTCGGCAGCGATTTCTGCCAGTATCGGGGCTAACTTCCGGCACGGCACGCACGTCGGAGACCAAAAATCAACGAGAACAGGAAGAGCGTTATTTATTGCGGCATCAAAAGTGCCGGCGGTTAGGTCGGTTATTTTTTCCATAAAAACACGATAAAATCACCGTAAAAATTAACAAACGTGGCGAATGGATTCAGTATAATTACTGTTCGCAAATAATGCAAGGTGCGCATTAGAAATTCCAAGCAGGGACAGTCCCCCGCCCCTTTTTTTACACCGGTTTTTCCAAGAGTTTTGCCCGAATGACTGTCGGTAACTTCATCGTAAATGCCGTCCCCTTGCCTTCCGTACTTTCGACACGGATAACCCCCTGATGCTGCTCAATAACGGCTTTGCAACTTGCCAACCCTAAACCGCTTCCGCCTTTACCGGTCTCGTCCGGTCCCGACTTTGTCGAGTAAAATCGGTCAAATATCTTCAGCAACGCATCTTTCGGAATACCGCTGCCGAAGTCTCTGATAACGAGGTCAAGCATTTCGTTTTCTTCGTCGTATAAAATTTTCACAACCAGCCGTCCGCCGCCGGACATTGCCTGCCGGGCATTGATTAACAAATTCAAAAGAACCTGCTGTATTTGATTTCCATCCGCCATAATTTCCGGCACCTTTTCGGCAAACGATTTCTCAACGGTGATGCGGTATTTCGTCATCTCCCGCTCTAACAAAAGCATTGTGTCTTCAGTCAGAGCAACCAGATTGACCGGCTCAAACTTTTGTTTGCGGTTTTTTGCCGCAGCAAGAATCGTTCCGGTAATTTTTGCGGCACGCTCGGAAGCGGTCAGGATTTTCTCAAATGCTTTCGTGCGGCTCGCTTCGTCCCTGTGCCTCAATCCCAATTTAGCGTAGTTCAGAATGGTCGTCAGGATATTATTGAATTCGTGCGTTGCCGTGCCGGTCAACTCCCCCAAAGCAGTCAATTTTTGTGCCTGCAATAATTGTTCTTCCAGCAAAGCGACCTGCTGCCGTAATTCCTCGTTTTCGTTTTTTATCTGTTCGTTTTGCATCTGATTGGACGGCGGACAGCAGACAACACCGCAATCGAACACGCAGGGATGCCGTCCGTTTTTCCGTGTTTGTTGCCTTTTATTGTCCCCTTTCAATTTACTTTGTCAATTTATTCCGTCAATTACTTGCATCTGCCCCTATTTTCGTCTATATTATACCGCTGTGGAGTCAAATCAGGCTTACTGTGTTATAATTTTAGGCACAGTCCAAAAACCGCCATCGGGAGAATACACATTATGGATCTGTCGCTAATTCAGGAGTTCGTTCAGGAAGCCCGCGAATATATCGACGAAATTGAACCAACCCTCATTGAAATCAGCAATGGGGCAACCGAAGCCGGCGCAGTTGATTCTGAAATGATCAACGCCATATTTCGGCTCTATCACTCAATGAAAGGCTCTGCCGGTTTTCTTTCGCTGACAACGATTGTCTCCGTAACACACGAAGCCGAGACGTTGCTCGATAAAATCCGTAACGGCAAAGCCGCTTTAACGCCGCACATTACGGCAACGCTCTGCAAGGCAATCGACTTGTTCCGTGTTATGCTCGAACACATTGAGGATACGGGAAACGATGAAGGTTTTACCGACCAGGCAACCGCCATCATCGCCGTTCTGAAAAAACACGTTGCCGGTGAGCCTGTTACGGACAATGAAGCCAATATGACCGTTCCGCTTGGTTCGGGCGGTGCAGCACCGGCAGCCGATTCCGATGATTTATCCTTTGATGAATTAGCCAGCGAACCGGTAAAAAAGCCGATACCTTCGCACGAACTCGACTTTTCTGAAACGAAGGAAACAGCAGAGACATCGAATTCGGCTGCCGCAGCGGAATCCGAACCCGCACCGGTCATTGAAGAAACCGTACCGGAATTGGCGGATTTGCAGTTATCACCGGAAATGCGGCAGGGCTTTGTGATTGAGGCGAACGAACAAATCGAAAGTGCCGAACAGGGATTGCTCGCGGTTGTGGACGGTAAAACCGACCCTATCGAGTCCCTGAAAGATACGTTCCGCTACATTCATAGTCTCAAAGGGAACTGCGGTTTTATGGGGCTGGTGCATCTGGAGCATCTTTCTCATACGATGGAGACGCTTCTTGACGGTCTGCGCAACGGTGAAATCAAGCCGGAAGAAAAATACATCGGCAAGTTGCTTTCACTCCTTGATGTTCTCCGGGACGGGGTCAAAGACATTGATAACGGCGGGAACGGGAACGTTGCCAATTTGAACGTTTATGTTCAGGAACTGAATGTTCTGCTGGGCAAAGTACCGGCACCGGCAGTACCGCCGAAACCGGCTGTCGAAGAAGATGTCGATGCCGAAATTGCCGCCGCCTTCGCCGCAAGGGATGCCGCTCAAAAGGCTGCCGAAGCGGCGGCATCAAAACCGGCTGCCGTATCCGCTCCGGCAGTAACTCCGGCTGCGCCGCCTCCGGCGAGTGTTCCGGCAGTCAGTGCGGCTGCGGGAGGTCAGGCTGGAGCAACGCAGCAAAAAGCGAAACAGGACATCCGCGTTGATTTGCATAAACTCGATTTGCTCATCAACCTGGTCGGTGAACTCGTGATTGCCGAGTCAATGGTAACACGCTGTCCGGCAGTAGCAAACGTTGAAGACGAGTATTACAACCGGGCAAAACATCAGTTACGCCGGATTTGCGATGACTTGCAGGACTGTGCAATGTCCGTGCGGATGATTCCGCTGTCGGCAACATTCCGCAAGATGATTCGCCTCGTTCACGATTTGGCAACGAAATCGGGAAAGAAAATTAAACTCAATCTGCTCGGCGAAGAAACGGAGGTTGATAAAACCGTTATCGAACAGATTGCCGACCCGCTGGTACATATCGTCCGCAACAGTTGCGACCACGGAATTGAACCGTCGGAGGACCGCATCAAAGCCGGCAAATCAGAACAAGGCGAAGTAACGCTTGAAGGCAAACACGAAGGCGGCGAAGTCTGGATTACGATTACCGATGACGGGCGCGGTCTCAATCGCGATAAAATCATCGCCAAAGCATTGGAGAGAGGTCTTGCCGGACCGGATATCAAAGATTGGCCCAACGAGAGAATTTTCAAACTGGTTTTTGAACCAGGCTTTTCAACAGCAGATAAGGTTACGGATATTTCAGGACGCGGTGTCGGTATGGACGTTGTCAAACGGAATATCGAAAAACTCAACGGACGCATTGATATTAACAGCCAGACGGGAAAAGGTTCGACATTTACGCTGCGGATTCCGTTGACGTTAGCGATTGTCGATGCGATGCTTGTTCGTGTCGGCGGCGGGAAATATATGATTCCGACACTGGTCATTCGGGAAAGCCTCGTACCGCTGCGCAATCAGGTTACGGTAACACCGGAAGGGCGTGAAATCCTGCGGCTGCGTGAAGAGATGCTGCCGATTGTCCGTTTGTATGATGTTTTCGGCTGTCAGCCGGGTGCAACAAGACTTAGAGACGGTATTCTGATTGTTGCCGAAGACGGAGGACGGTCATTTGCTTTCTTTGTCGATGAAATTATCGGACAGCAGCAAACGGTCATCAAGGGGCTGCCGGATTATATCGGCGAAGCACACGGATTCAGCGGTTGTACGATTCTCGGCGACGGTTCGGTGAGTTTGATTGTTGATGTCGGAGCGGTTAGTGAAATGACGGGGTCGTTTCACGCCGACCCTGCGGATAAAGCAGGCAACTGGGGCGAAAAAGAACAAACTGCCGTAGCGGAAAGTCAGGAAGGCTTTTCTTTTGCCGATTTAGAAGCGGAAGTTACAAAAATTACGGAACAGGAGTCCTAATCAGTGAACGGAAACCGGTATGTTTTGAGCGTGATGTCGAGCGACCATCCCGGTATCGTTGCCGGTGTCAGTACCGCTGTCGATAAACTCAAAGGGAATATCGTTTCGTGCAGTCAAACCGTCCTTGACGGATATTTTACCTTTATTGCGGTCGTTGACTTGCCTAAAAATTATGAACCGGTAGAATTAGCCGGAACGCTTCAGCAGACTGACGGACTCAGCGGCAGTTTTCAGGTGATTGCCGATTATTATAAACCGCAGCATGAGAGGACGCTGCCGAATGGCAGCGTTACCGGTAGTAGTGCCGTTGACAATATGTTCATTATTACGGCGTTCGGAAAAGACAGACCGGGCATTGTTAAGGAATTCAGCAGATACCTTGCCGGTCACGATATAAACATTACCGACTTGTACGGCGGACGAAAAGACGATGATTTTGTTTTAATCGGACAACTGGTCATACCGGAAAATATCAATATCCGCAGCGTTCAGGATGATTTGGAAGAAACCGGCAAAGAATACGGCTTTACCGTAAAGGTCCAGCATAACAACATTTTTACCGCTACGAACCAAGTAAGAATCGTGTAAAACACGGCGCACGCAACACATACTATAAACAACATATCATAATAGACTGCACAATACGATGACGCAGGAACAAGAAAACATTCATCCTTCGGACACGGCGGCTTCTAACCCAGCATCCGAACCGCTCGACTTAAAATGGACGTACTCCGGTAAGGCAATGCGGGGACAGTTCATATTGTACTGGTTTGTTACGCTGGCACTTCTTGCTGCCGGTATCTATTTTTCGCTAACAGGTAAATTGGGGGCGGCGTATCCGTATGTATGGATGACGATTACAGCGTTGCTGGCAATCCTCTGGATTTACTACGGCAGTGCCTATGTTTATCGGACGCGGACAATCCGTTATAACTTAACCGAAACCCGGCTTTACAGCGAAAAAGGATTGTTCACCAAGACAAGCGATACGATGGAACTCGTCTATATTGAGGATGCTCAACTAAAACAGACGTTGTTAGACCGGATTTTTAACGGCGGAGTCGGACGTTTAACGTTGTATTCGTCGGCAGACCAAACGACGAAACAACTGATTATTTCCGGTATTGAAAATCCGAAGTTCATTTTCCAGCAACTGGATTTAGCGAGGACGAAAGTCCGTGCCAAGCGGGCAATACTCTCCAACGGATAAGGGAATATACGTAGTGTTAGGTTGCCCGCCGTCCATAACTTTTTGATTCAATCAACAAACAGCAGATAAACAATGGCATTATTTGAAATTGAGACCCAAGCCCATATTGTCATCGCTTGGGCGGATGACGAAGATTCCGCCCGCGGTGTTCTCTATTCCTATTATCCGACGGAAGAAGCCGTCCGGGTAACAAAGCGTCCGCGGGATGCTTGGGTTATTTCCAAGGCGGCACTGGGTATCAGCGGTAAAGCCGAAGCCTGCGACATTGCCCGCGAATGTTTGTCGAAGGCTGCCGGTGATAAAGTACACGCTATCCGGCTCTATATGCAGCAAACCGGCACCGACTTGGATAATGCAAAGAAAATCATCGAATCGAATATGATTATCGGCTGGTGATGACCGATTCTGATTTGCATCAACATATCGAAGACATCCGCCGTCAACTCGGCAGGAAACTGCTGATATTGGGACATCATTATCAGCGGGAAGAGGTTTTGCGGCATACTGATTTGCAGGGCGACAGTTTCCAACTTTCAGCCGCTGCCGCAAAAGCCGATGACTGCGGAGCCATCATTTTCTGCGGTGTGCATTTTATGGCGGAAACGGCAGACATACTGGCGAATAGCAAGGAAAAACTGGCGCAGCGCAGCGGACGGCGGGTCAACGTAGTCTTGCCGGAACCCGAAGCCGGCTGCTCGATGGCAGATATGGCAACATTGGAAGCCGTTGAACGCTGCTGGGAAAATTTGGGTCAGAGCATCAATCTTGGCGATGTTGTTCCGGTAACGTATGTTAATTCAACGGCAGAGTTGAAAGCGTTTTGCGGCAGGCACAGCGGGTACGCTTGTACTTCGACCAATGCAAGGAGTATCTTGACGCGGGCATTGGGGACAGGCGGACAGAAGCGGGTGCTTTTTTTCCCTGACCAGCATCTTGGACGCAATACGGCACTGCGGATGAATATACCGGAATCCCAAATGGTACTTTGGAACGATACTCTGCCGGATTTCGGCGGTAACACTGACGGGCAAATCAAAAACAGCCGGATTATTCTTTGGGACGGTTATTGCTGTGTCCACCAAAAATTTGTTCCCGAACACGTTGATGCCATTCGTGAAGTTTATGCCGGAATAAAGGTGATTGTCCATCCCGAATGCCGTCGGGACGTTGTCGAAAAGGCGGATGAAGCCGGTTCGACGGCGTTTATCTTAAAGACGGTCAGCGAATCGTCTGCCGGTTCGTTTTGGGCGGTAGGAACGGAGAGCCGGTTTGTTGAGCGGTTGGCAATGCAGAATTCCGATAAAACGGTCGTCAATTTAGCGTTCCAGCCGAGTTATTGTGATAATATGGGACTGATTGATTTACCAAAATTAGCGGCGGCTCTTGACTCTGTTGCCGCCGGTGATAAACGGAATGTCATCCGGGTTGACGAAGCCGTTGCCGAGAGTGCGCTGTGCTGTTTGACCCGGATGATGCAGTGAATTAGGCACTTGCCTAGCATCTCACGGATTTCTGAGTCTATTTTTTGATGGACGACCATTGTAAATCTGTTAAATCCGTGTCACAACGTTTTCGGCTCATTGAACAGTCCCTTGTTCTGAATTTGTCACTCAAAAACAAAAGTGTAAACTTGACCCATCTTCAGCAGGACTCTCCACTTCGGCAATCCAGAACGTTCTTGCAGAGTTTAGGTCAACCCGCATCATCTTCGCCGTTTTTCATTCAACTCCGCCTGCCCTGCCAGAAACAGGAATAAGGATTTCACTCGGTTGCGGATTTTTCATTGCCGAAGTTGAAACTCCCCAATGTTAAAATTTCGACTTTGTCAGAAAAACTTTGCCCACTCTTGCATCATTTTTTAGTTTCCGGTAGAATACTTTCACAATCAGAATTCAAATCGCAAGTTTTTTGCCTTCGGACTTTCATACTCTACCCGGCTTGCCGGTTGAAAGACGATAAAAATCCAGTGGTTCATTGCGTCCCGAAAGGGGGCGTTATGCACTGGACTTGCGGGTTTCGGGGTATGCGCTTGCGCATATTTACAGTACCAGTGCGTATTGCATCCAGTAGAGTGGATGGAAACCCGTCTTGAGGCAACGTAGCGTTCCCGTTTTTTTATGCTGCGTTCAGTAATTAAACTTTGGCGGTTTGCTTTCGCAACACAGAGCAAACAATGATTTACGTTGTCAAAGAATGGAATGTTTCTCGGCAAATAATGTCGGATGGAAATTTCGTCAAATTAGTCGGTCGTCAAGAAGGGTTGATTGCCTATCTGATGACGTTGGTTGGAATTGACCCAACCGTTACGGTTACTGCCGATAAGCGTAACTTCTCGCTTGTAGCCAGAACGTTTTTCGGTTTCACGCAACGGGTAATTCCGTTGGCAAAAATCAGTGAAACACAATGTGGATTTGCGTTTCCTTGGATTGAGCCGATACTGTTCGCACTCATATCTTTACCGTTTTCCTTTGGTATGCCTTACAGTCTGTTCGCCCCTGACGGCGGAGGATTTCTCGATTTCTTTTTTTTGTGGAGTCCTTTTTGCATTGTTTGCCGGACTTGCTATTTGGTGGTATATTTACAAACGGTCTTTACTGGTCGGTGTTTGGGGAACCGGCGGTGGAATTGCGGCAGTCCTTTTCCGTCCTTCGTTTATTGAAGGAAAACGAATTGACTCTGCTGCCGCGGCAGAAGTCACAGAGATTATCCGCTTACTGGTGGATACTAAAAATAATTCGGTATCGCCGCCGCCTATTCCACGAACATAATAAAAAACGTACTGCTTTCCACTCAACCCATTTTAGTATTGACGTGTTCGGTGAAAGAAGTTATACTTTTGTAATGAACACACAACAACCGGCATTAACACAAGAGGCGAAACGGATTCTCGGAGCCGAACTGCTCGCAAAAGGATACTCCGTTACAGAAATTATGGACATCACCGGTGTTACCGAGTGCAGCGTCTATAATTGGAAACGGAAAATCAAACAAGGCGGAACCGATGCTCTCATCGTCAAAAATCACGGCGGCGGGTTTTTATAGAGTGTCTCAATGCGAAAATAAAAGTGTTCAAAATAATGACGTATCCGTATCGTAATCGCCGCAAGAGGCATCTCTTGCGGACAAAACTCGTCTGTGCTATATTAAACAGAGAAAGGGGTAATTAGGTTACGGAACAAGTCCATTGAAGACGCAGGAATAGATATTAATGAAGCAGCTAGCCCGTTTCTTTTAATCGTCTTGTCAATATCCGCAGTATTTGAAATAGTTTTTGCAGCAGGTTTTGCTGATACGTTCGGGCATCGTTTGCCAAAATAAAATGAGTTCTTCAACATTTCGTATCTTCTGCTTGCGGACAAAACTTTTCACTTGCGAAAAACTATTTTCTATCG
>JAITOZ010000257.1 GCA_031289675.1 Planctomycetaceae bacterium | reverse complement strand
CCACCCGCGAATGTTCCCTCGCTTCGCGGGCAGCCTGCACTGCTGGTAACAAGAGGGCAATCAATATGCCGATGACGGCAATGACGACAAGAAGTTCGACGAGAGTGAAGCCTATCCTACGGGATTGTTCTCTCTCTCTTACACTTACGTGAGGTCAATTTTGCAGCACTTTGCTGCGCTAACAGGAACATAAACATAGCATTCTCCTTTTCAAAAGGCGGTTTCTTGCAAAGGCAACAGTACCCCCGCCGTCAGCGGAACTATAACCTATCAAGAGACAAATGTCAAGCGGTTTTTTCCGGCGAAGAGGATTGCTTTTGCGGCACTTCACCGGCAATCGCCCGCCAATAATTCGGAGAGCCGGTCTGTTCGGTAAATTCGTACAAAAACCGGCTCGGTATCGTCGGACACATCTTGCCCCACTTGAACCGGTTCAGTGCCAGCGATACCGTCAAACGCCGCTTTGCCCGCGTAATGCCTACGTAACAGAGACGGCGTTCTTCGTCCACTGCAAATTCATCTTCGTCCGACGCTTTGATGCTGCGGTGATGCGGCAGAATGCCTTCTTCTAAACCGACCATATACACCTCCGAAAACTCCAGCCCTTTCGCTGAATGAAGCGTCATCAGCGTTACCGCATTACCGGCTTTGCGGGATGTCTCCGATTTGCCGGAAGTAAAATCCGGTCCCGCTAACGATGTGTTGCCAAGGAACTCCCAAAGTACCGGTTTGCGGGACTCTTCCCGCGACTCCCGAATATATTCTGCTGCCGCATTGATGACTTCGCCGACACTCTCCCAGCGTTCTTTACGTTCGCTTTCCTCGGCATACTGTCTCGTGATTTCTTTTTCGTACTGAATTTCGGCGATAAAATGTTTAAGATTATCAACGGAAAAGTCCCGCTCCAATATGTGCCGCTGCGATTCGATTAAGTGCCGGAACGATAAGAGGTTCGGATTTAACGGAGCGGAGGGCATCGAAGGCAGCATACCGCTGACGTTATTGTTATTGCCGCCGCTATTGCTGCTCTCCGGTGTGTTCAATGTTTCCCAAATAGGTTTATTTGCCGCAACGGAAACTTCCGTCATTTTTTGAACAGCCGTCTGACCGATACCCCGCGGCGGAGTATTGATAATGCGTAACAGGGAAACGTCATCCTGCGGACGATTCAGCACTTTCAGATAGGCTAAAACGTCCCGCACTTCCTTGCGGTCAAAGAACGAATTCGAACCGATAAGAATATACGGGATTTTTTGACTCCGCAGTTCTGTCTCAAAGACTCTCGGCTGGTCGTTTGTCCGAAACAGGACGGCTATATCACGGGGCTGTACGGTTGCCTTTTCAATCCGCTCTTTAATTCGGGTAACAACCGTCCGAGCCTCCGTTTCGCCGTCCCTACACTGTAAAATCACCGGCGAGTCGCCGTCGCACGGAGCCGTCAGCCGCTTGCCGTGCCGCTGTTTGTTAAACGCAATCAAGGTGTTCGCCCAATGAATTATCGGCTGCGTTGACCGGTAATTTTCTTCGAGGCGGACAATTTTTGCGTCCGTCCAATCTTTCTGAAAACTTAAAATATGCTTAACATCCGCTCCCCGCCAGGCGTAAATCGCCTGGTCATCATCGCCGACAACGCATATATTCCGGTGCGGCAATGCCAAACCTTTAACGATGCGGTATTGGCTCATATTTGTATCCTGATACTCGTCCACGAGAATATGGTCGAATCGGTCGGCTTCGCTTTTCAGAACATCAGGAAACTTGCGGAAAAGTTCTTCGGCAGCCAAAAGTAAATCGTCAAAATCAACGGCTCCGACGGTTTTCAGGGCATTTTGGTAATGTCCGTAGGCGATGGAAGCCAGATAATCTTTTGCCGACCAAACGTTTTTGTGAACGTTGTCCGCACTGATGCCTTCGGATTTCCAGGTGCTGATTTTTGCGAGTAATTCTGCCGGTTTGAGAGACGCATCCTGCACTTTAATTTCTTTGAGGACTTGCCGGGCAACGGATTCCTGGTCGCCGCGGTCGTAAATCGCAAACGTTTGAGGATAGCCGAGTTTCGTAATATGCCGCCGGAGAATACGGACACAAAGCGAATGAAAAGTGGATATTTCCGGTTTTAACTTTGCAGCGGCTGTTTGCTTTAATAACGCACCGATACGTTCCTGCATTTCCCGTGCGGCTTTATTGGTGAACGTTACGGCAAGAATTCGGTTCGCTTTGATGCCGGAATGTACCAATCGGGCAATGCGGTAAGTAACTACCCGTGTTTTTCCCGTACCGGCACCGGCAAGAACGAGCAGCGGACCGGACAGCGTTGCGGCGGCGGTTTCCTGGGCAGTATTGAGAGCGGCGTTTAGGGACAATTGACAAAAAGAAAGGGATAACGGACAATAAAGCGTGTGCCTACGTGCCGGAGCCTATGCGCCGGAGTGTGCAGCGGTTCATTATCCGTTATCCTTTCGTCCTTATCAATTACACTGTCAGTTTATATTGCAATCACCGATGATTTCGTCTTCCCGTAATTCCGTTTCTGATTTTGATTATCTGTCCAAAGACCATCTCAAAGAGATTCAGTGGCAGAAATTTGAAACCGTTCTGCAACACGCTTACGATAACGGTCCGTGGTATCACGCCCAACTTGACCAATTAAAACTGAAGCCGTCGGACATCAAGAGTTTCGACGATGTGCATAAGTTGCCCTTCATCTCGAAGCAGGTACTTCGGGATACCTATCCGTTCGGTCTGTTTGCCGTTCCAATGGACAAAATCGTCCGCTTTCACGCTTCCAGCGGTACAACCGGCAAACCGATTGTCGTTGCCCACACCCGCGAAGACCTCGCCGTTTGGGCAGAAGGCGTACATCGGTCATTGCTCGCTTACGGTGTCGGTCCCGGCGATATACTGCAAAACGCTTACGGCTACGGTTTATTCACCGGCGGTCTCGGACTGCACGACGGCGGTCAGGCACTCGGCGTTACCGTTGTTCCCATTTCCGGCGGAAACACTGAACGGCAGGTAATGCTTATGCGGGATTTCGGTGCCACGGTCATTTCCTGCACGCCTTCGTACTTTCTCCATATCATCGACAAAGCAGCGGAAATGGGGGTCGATTTGCGTGAATTGCCGATTCGGGTCGGGGCGTTCGGTGCCGAACCGTGGTCGCCGGAAATGCGGCAGCGGATTGAAGCCGAAGCCGGCATCAAAGCGTACGACATTTACGGTTTGACAGAAATCTGCGGACCGGGAGTCGGAGCGGAATGTGTTCATCAGGACGGCACACATCTTTTTGAAGACCATTTTTATCCCGAAATCATCGACCCCGAAACGCTGGAGCCGCTGCCCGACGGACAAGTCGGCGAACTCGTTTTCACAACGCTTGACCGCTTCGCAATGCCGATGCTGCGTTACCGGACACGAGACCTGACATCGTTGGTCGCCGAAACGTGTCCCTGCGGAAGAACGATACGGCGGATGAAACGCATCAGAGCCAGAAGCGATGATATGATTATCATCAGGGGCGTAAATGTCTTCCCCAGTCAAATTGAGGCGGCACTGCTGCACATCGAAGGAACGACCCCGCATTACCAAATTCTGCTGACACGGGAATTCGGCGGATTAGATGAAATCGAAGTCAAACTGGAAGTCGTACAGGAGTTTTTCAGCGATAAAATCAAAGATGTGGAATCGTTCCAAAAGTTAGTCCGTCACGAGATTCACCGTATTACGGGCATCCACGTCAAAATTTCGCTGGTGCAGCCCGGCAGTATTCCGCGAAGTGAAGGAAAAGCGAAGCGGGTTATCGACAAGAGAGTTATCTAACAATCACCAAGTATGAGCATCAATCGTTTGATTTTGGGAGGCATTGTCCTCTTTGCGGTCATCATCGTCGCCGTTTTGGCTGCCTTTTCGTATTATGACCTGAACCAAATGACCCGCCGTCAATCTGCCGCCTTAACCTCTGTTGAAGAAAAGGTTCAAAAATCGAATAAACAACTTGCGGAAACATTTGATTCCAGCGTTAAAACGGTTGGAGCGGCGATTTCCGATACGATTGGTGCGGCAGCGGTTGTGGAACTGCGGAATGTCGGGGACGACATTGCCGCCAAAGTCAAGGCGGTTATGGACTCGCCGTTCATTTATGCACACGACCTCGGACACATCCTGATGTTCCAAAAAACTGCCGCAGAAAACGCAAAAACCGTACCGGACAGGCAGAATACCGAAAACCTGCTGCGCTACTATCTGGAAAAAAATTCGGATATTGCTGCGGTGTTCTCCGGCTGGGAAAAAAATCAGTTCGACGGAAAAGATGCCGAATTTACCGGGAAGGAAAAGGCTGACCCCGAAATGGCGGTTACGAATAAGGATTATCAATCCGAAGGGGCGTTTTTGCCGTGGTACTACCGCGGCGAAGATGAACAAACGAAGACACCGAAAATCATTCGGGCATTTCTTGATGATTATCTGGTCAGCGATACGGGTTATTACACTGTCCCGCGCGAGACCAAACAGGAATTCATTACGGAACCTTACATTGATGCGGGGTATCCGATAGCCTCGTTTTGCGTTCCGCTGATTCGGGACGATAAGTTTCTCGGAATCATCGGTGTTGACGTTGCGCTGACAAAACTTGCGGATATTGTCAAGGAAAGTAAGCCTTTCGGCAACGGCTTTGCAATGCTTGTTTCGCCGGCGGGGGCAATTATTTCGCATCCGAACGAGAAAATTAACTTTACGGCGGAGAAAAATGACAGCGGCGAAGAAGAACAGATTTATCGTAACATCAATACGATAGACGAACTGAAAAAGACGGCAGAGCAGATTAAAGAAAACAAGACGGATATTTACACGAGTAAAACGATGACCGGCAGCGAAGGGGACGAAATGCTCGTTATGCACCGGCAGGTGCGGTTCGGCAATTATCCTGCACTTTGGACGATGGTGATTGCGGCACCGGTGAACAGTATTATGGCTAAACGGAACAGCATTGACGGACAGTTGGACAAGTTAGTAGGAGATTTCAACGAACAAAATAAAGAATTCAGTTTGGTGTTGGATACCCATATTAAAGCGGTTAGTGCCGAAGCCGAAGCCGATTCGCAAAAGTCGTTTATCCGTTCGGGCTGCGTTGCCGCCGGCGTGTTGTTTTGCGCCGTCATTATCGGTATTCTTTTTGCCAACAAGGTGAATCATTCAATCAATGCGCGGGACTTCTGGTATCGGCAGATTCTTGATGCATCCACTGACCCGATTTCCGTAACAAATCAGCAAAAGAGAGTCGAGTTTGTGAACACCGGAGGCTTGAATTTGCTGCAAAAAGAGTTGCCGGAGTGTCACGGAAAAACGGTTGATGACGTTTGGCAGACCATCATCGGCAGTGAATTCGGCAACTGCGGTCTTCGGCATTTAGAAAAAACCGGCAATGCCGGCACGATGGTGCATTTTGCCGATGAAGATTGGGACGTAACGGCGAAACAAATTGTCAGCGCACAAGGAGCGAAAGACGGGTTTGTCGAAATTTTTAAGAATGTATCTGACCGGGAAAATGTTGTGCATTTGGTTCAGCGTGTTGACGGCGTGATTAAAACGACGATAGAGCAAACGCAGCAGATGGAAAATGCAGCGGATGAATTACTGCACGGAGCGCAGAGTCAAGCCGCGAGTCTTGATAAGGTCATTACCGATATGCAGGGGGTGAACGGGCAGACGGAGCGGAACGTGGAGACGGCGAACAATGCGAACGATTTGGCAACGAATGCGGCAGATGCAGCGAAACTCGGTCAGCAGCGGATGAGCAAGATGGTCGAGTCAATGCAGCAAATCAGTGCGAATGCCAAAAATATGAGTGCGGTGATTAAGACGATAGAAGACATTGCGTTCCAAACGAATTTATTGGCGTTGAATGCGGCTGTGGAGGCGGCGCGTGCCGGAACGCACGGCAAGGGTTTTGCGGTTGTTGCCGAAGAGGTGCGGAATTTAGCCTCCCGGAGTGCGAAGGCGGCGAATGAAACGGAGGAATTGATTGTCCGCAGCAATCAACAGACGAATGACGGGGTTGATGTTGTGAATCAAACGGCGGAAACGTTGAATGAGATTGTGCAGCACGCCGGCAGTGTGAGTCAGTTAATATCGCAGATTGCATCGGCATCGCAGACGCAGTCGGGCGATGTGAAGCGGATGATGGAAACGCTGCAAACGGTTGATTCGATAACGCAGCAAAACGTACAATTAGCCTCCAAGACGGACGATGCCGTTCAGCAACTCTCCGGCGAGATGAAAAAACTCGATGATTTAATGAAACAAATTTAGAAACGGGAAACAATAGACTATGCGCCGTAATTACGAGATTGTTGACGGACATCTTTGTCCGACCGAAGATGCCAATTCAAAAATACAGGTTTTTGTCCATCCTGACGAAACCGAACGGATGTATCTCGTCGGCGAGTTAAGTCTTGACGAACATACATTAAGCAGTGCGCTTGACCCCGATGAACTTTCACGTATTGAATTTGAACCGACGCACATTGCTGTCATTTTTAAGCGTCCCCAGCATTATTCGGAAAGCGATGGTTTCCTCTTCCGCGTCTCTTCGATGGGACTGTATCTCTTCGATGACCGTTTGATTGCCGTTATGAGCGATGACCCATCGATATTTGAAAGCGGAAAAGATGTCTCCAATATCACCGACGGTCTGCCGGAGTTATTGATACGTTTAATTACAAGGTCAATTTCGCAGTTTTTAGGACATATGCGGGCAATCAGTATGATTGTCGATGAACTGGAAAAAAAACTGGAAACAACGATGAGCAATAAACACCTATTGCACTTGTTTAAGTTGAGTCAGAGTATGACCTATTATTTAAGTGCGATTTCGACAAACGGTGTCCTGATTGACAAATTGCGGGGCTATTCGGCAAAAATCGGTTTCACGCCGAGACATAACGAAATGCTCGAAGATTTGAATGTCGATAATACGCAGTGCTACAAGCAAGCCGAAATTTATTCCGTGATTATGGCGGGAATGATGGATGCCAGAGCATCGGTTGTTAATAATAACCTGAATATGCTGATGAAACAGTTGACGGTTTTATCCATCGTGTTTCTGCCGCTCAATGTGATTGCCGGTGTTTTCGGAATGTCCGAGTATACCGAATTTACAAAACCGATACCGTGGGCGGTTTCCTATTCGCTTTTTGCTCTCGGTCTCGTTGCCGTCGGATACTTTACCTATTGGCTTTTGAAACGCACGGGACTGGACTAACTATATTGCTGCTGATTGAAATTCGTTTTTTGGAATACGGAACACGCCCCGTTAAATCAATACAGTACGAAAACATACGATTTTTTTTTCGCTGTAACATTACCCTTTATGATGAAATACGTAACAAAAATAATTATCGTGCTGATAGCAGTCAGCGCATTAGACAGTGTTGTCCGTTCGGAAGAGGGCAAGGCGTATTCCCTGACGGACTTTATGCGGGTGACAAAACCGGAGGGCAAACGGAATCCGATATCGTTCGATACTGCCGCGGTCAAGTTCACCGATAACGGCAAGAAACTCGAAGTCGATTTAATCGCCGCCGTTCATATCGGCGATAAAACTTATTACGAGGAATTAAACCGACTATTCAAAAAATATGATGCTGTTCTCTATGAACTCGTTGCTGCTGGCGGTACGAAGCCCGATAAGAAGAAACTGACAGAGACAAGGAACCGTTCTTGGCTTTCCTCAATGCAGGGCGGTATCGGTGAAATGTTAGACCTTGATTTTCAATTAGAGTGCATTGATTATCACGCCCCGAATATGATTCATGCCGACCTTTCACCGGAGGAATTTGTCCGGCGGGTTGCCGAGCGCGGGGACATTGTTCAAATGATGTTCAATGTCATCGTGTTGAGCGCGAAAAAGAGCGGCGATAAAAAGGCGGAAAAGGAAGAAATGAAAGCGCAGGGACGTTTGGCAGCGGCGGCGTTTTCGTCAAATCCTTCGCTGGCATTAAAGCGGTTTTTTGCAACGGAAATGATTCGTCAGGCGGATGATGCTGCCGCTCTTTTCGGCGGTGAGGGCGGTTCTGCTATTATCACTGACCGCAATGCGGCAGCGTTAAAGGTTTTGAAAAAGGAAATCAAAAACGGGAAAAAGAAAATTGCCGTCTTTTACGGCGGCGCACACTTACCGGAGTTTGCCGAAAGTCTTGAAAAAGATTTTCATTTGAAACGGACAGAGACCGATTGGATTCCCGCTTGGAATTTGCAGCCGCGTCTTTAATTGTTACAAAATTTTCAGGAAGGATAGATTGGGAGTAACAACGTTTTCCTTCTTCTCCCATTTGTTCCGTAAGGAGGCGGTGTTCTGCCAATATATCCCCGCCGCTTACAATTGAGTATTGCCTTATTTTCCCGCAGCAGTTATATCCCGTCAAGCCGGCGGAAAATCGCTTGATGCTGTTGAAAAGGTGCAAGCCGTTGGTGCAGCCGTCGCAGGAATTATCGCCATCATTGACCGTCTCGAAGGCGGCAGCGAACTGTCCGCCAAACCTTATATCGGGGATGATTCGGACATTATCTAGGGAACATCTAAAAATCCTCTATTTTCTAAAAATATTTGTTGTAAGTCCTTATTTTTCAATAATCGGATTTGCTAAAATGGGGTTTTTAGCGGTTCCCGGTTGTTTATTCGGTTTGGAGAATAATTTGATTATCATCTCTAGTGCTTTGACCGGCAGTCCGTCCATACTCGTCCACATGAAATGCCCATATTCATCCTCGACCTTTATCATTGACCCGTGTTTCTCGACAACTTTTGGTGTCTGACCTAAAACGGCTGCACGGGGAGATTCGCTTATATCGACTCGTTTGCCGGAACGCAGATCGTCATC
>JAITOZ010000155.1 GCA_031289675.1 Planctomycetaceae bacterium | reverse complement strand
CACTTTCCGAACAGGCTGGAATGAATCAGGATTGTTTTTTTCCGTCATCGTTTTCGGCAAAAAACAGCGTCCATGGTGTAAAGCCGTCCATCCAGACGACAGCGATGGTCTGCAACTCTTTCTCGATACGCGGAACGTTAAAGATATTCACCGGTCGAACCGTTTTTGTCACCGTATTTTGATAATGCCTTCCGGCAGCGGACAGAATCAAAGCGAACCGACAGCCGTTTGGCTGCCGATGCAGCGGGCAAAAGAACATCCGAATCCTATCGATCTCAAACAAATACAAGTCAAAAGCGTATTGACGCTAGACGGTTACCGTCTCGACATATTTCTGCCCGGCAGTATTTTGACGGGATTTGACCCCGCGGAACACCCTGCTCTTGGTTTCCACTATTCGCTTTCAGACAGAGAGTGCGGCAGTTTTTATTTTGCTGCCGACCCGCCGCTGCCCGCCGAACACGACCCAAGTCTTTGGACGACGTTAAGTTTGGTCTAGACTCTAGGCAAGAGCCAAAATAATAGTCTAACTCAATTTTATGTTCATACGAAAAGCCGGGAGCATACCGCCCCCGGCTTTTTTACCGATATATACGATATATATTCCTGTATTTAGTACATATCGCCGCCCGGAGGCATTGCGGGACCCGCCTTGTCCTCTTTCGGAATGTCCGCTACCAACGCATCACTCGTCAGCATCAAACTCGCAACACTCGCTGCATTCGTCAACGCCGTCCGCGTTACCTTCGTCGGGTCTATCACACCAGCCTTAACCACGTCCTCGTAAACGTCTGTCAACGCATTGTAACCGAAATTGCCCTTGCCCTCCGCAACTTTTTCGGCAACAATGCCGCCGTCTTTGCCGGCGTTCTGAGCAATTTGCGTCAACGGCGCACGGCAAGCACGAAGAATGATATTGTAACCAGTCAATTCGTCCGTCGGCAGACCATCGGCTTTCACTGCTGTCGATGCCCGCAGCAGCGCAACACCGCCGCCCGGCAAAATACCCTCTTCAACCGCAGCACGGGTAGCGTGGAGAGCGTCTTCGACACGTGCCTTCCGCTCCTTCATCTCGCTTTCCGTTGCCGCTCCAACCAAAATCTTCGCAACACCGCCGGAAAGTTTCGCCAAACGCTCCTCCAACTTTTCGCGGTCATAATCGCTCGTTACGTTTTCGATTTCACGGCGAATCTGTTCAATCCGTCCCTTAATTATGTCGTTCTTGCCGCCGCCCTCGATAATCGTCGTGTTGTCTTTGTCAATCACAACCCGTTTTGCCGTTCCGAGGTCAGTCAGCGTCAGCGATTCCATCTTGCGTCCGAGACTTTCAAACAGCACTTCGCCGCCGGTGAGAATCCCGATGTCTTCGAGCATTGCTTTACGCCGGTCGCCGTACCCCGGTGCCTTAATCGCTGCCACTTTCATCGTTCCCCGCAGCCGGTTAATCACCAGCGTTGTCAATGCCTCGCCGTCCACGTCTTCGGCGATTATCAGCAGCGGTCTGCCGGTATTGACGACCGCTTCGAGAATCGGAATCGCTTCTTTAATGTTGGAAATTTTCTTTTCCGAAAGCAAAATGTAAGCGTTTTCGAGAATACATTCCATTTTGTTCGGGTCGGTAACGAAGTACGGCGAAAGATAACCGCGGTCAAACTGCATTCCTTCGACCCATTCGACTTCGGTTTTGAGGCTCTTTCCTTCATCAACGGTGATGACTCCGTCTTTGCCGACTTTGTCCATCGCTTCGGCAAGCAGGCTGCCGATTTCTTTGTCGTTATTGGCAGCAATCGTTCCGACTTGGGCGATTTCCGTTTTGCTGTTTTTGACGCTTACCGACATACTTTTGAGTTTGGCGATAATGTCTTTGACGGCTTTTTCCATCCCGTTTTTGAGTTGCAGCGGATTGACTCCGGCAACGACGGCTTTCATTCCTTCGTTGAAGATAGCCTCTGCCATAATCGTGGCGGTTGTTGTACCGTCACCGGCGATGTCGCTTGTTTTTGAGGCGACTTCACGCACCATTCTGGCACCCATATTTTCGTAGGTGTCTTCGAGGTCGATTTCTTTGGCGACGGTAACACCGTCTTTGGTTACGAGCGGAGAGCCGAAACTCTTTTGAATGATAACGTTCCGTCCTTTGGGACCGAGTGTTACCTTGACGGCTTTTGCCAATTTTGTCACGCCGCGCCGCAGTGCTTCGCGGGCTTCCTGGTCGAATGCAATCATTTTAGCCATTGATTATTCTCCTTGTAAAGTTAATTTGTTAAGTGAAAATGCCGTACTTCTGTGAACAGTGAACACTGTTAGGAAACACGGTTGAGCGTTGCCTGTTAAGCGATAACAGCGAGGACATCGCTTTCGCGCATCAGGAGCAATTCATCGTCGCCGAGTTTGAATTCTTCGCCGGCATACGAGAGGAACAGTACCTTATCGCCTTCTTTGACCGTGAAGGTCGAGCGTTTGCCGTTATCGAGGATTTTTCCTTCGCCGATGCTGACGACGGTTCCGCGGGCGGGTTTATCTTTGGCGGTATCGGGGAGGTAGAGTCCGCCTTTCGTTTTTTCCTCGGCGGTTTCCCTGCGGATGACGACGCGGTCTCCGAGGGGTTGAAGTTTCGTTCCCTTGCACGCACAATCACAACTTTTGCTTTTTGTCATAGTTTTTCAATCGGGGGTTAGACCGCAGCCGGTCAGATGTTGACGGCCGGTACGGAGAGACTGTTACCAATGTAGAGAGCAAAAACCGTGCCGAACGAAAATTATTCTGCAACGTGTTATGTAAAAAAGAATTAGGTAAAATACCGAAAACAAAAAACTGCCATTTTGGCAGGAACGGACTACGAACGGTCGGCAGATGAGCGGCGAATTTCTCACTTCTGCATTTTCTTGCCGCACGCCGCACGCCGCACCGCTTTACGTCCGTAAAGCGATGCCTTTGTTTTTGATGAATGTGATAAAACCGCTGTGGAACGACTCTATCTCCCCGCCGGAAAGCGTGCGGTCTGCCGAACCAATCCAATACCGGAACGAATAACTTGCCGTCCCCTTCTCCAATGTTTTGCCCTTGTACAACACGACAAATTCACGGCGAATGACCAACGGATGCACGAATCCGTCCAGCACCGATTCCAGTTTGTCAAAACCGTCCTCTTCACGCCAAATCAACGAAAAGTCCATCCGGGAGAGCGGATAGCGGGGCGGGTCGGCAAACTTTTCTCCTTCCGCATCATTACGGTCATCACGGAATATCTTTTCCGTATCCATTTCAAACCAAACAACGTGTCCGCCTTCAGGACAGACCCGTTTCAGCATTTCCTTGGGCAAAACCCCGAAGCAGCCGTAATCCTTTCCGTCCGCAGTAACGCCCATCCAATCGCCCCCCGACTGCCACGGAGCCGCGCTTGCCTGCGCCTTATCAACATACCGGACTGTAGCGAGACCGGCAGCCGTCAATGCCGCTGACAACGCCGACTTCACGGACAACATCAATTCGTCCAGCGCACCGGCACTTTGAAAAGCAATACCGGCGAAAGCGTGCCGCTCGTTACATTCCCGATTCTTTCCGGTCGGCAAAAATATCCGTCCGCACTCAAAAAGGCGGAACTCCTGATAATACGGTCGGTTCTTCGGTATCAACGCCAGCAGATTCGGTATCAAGGTTGTCCGAAGACGGGACGTTTCCGGCGAAGTCGGATTCTTTAACACCAGCGTTTCGTCCGGTTCATAATCAATCTGCTTGAGCCAGTTATCGTTAAACCAGATGTAATTATGCGTTTCAAGGAAGTTATGCGCTGCCGTCAAAACCCGCCGGATTTTCGTTTCCGCCTTCAATGACTTTTCGCTAAAAAGCGGTTTGAGCAGCACGGGCGGCATCACCGGCGGGATATTATCGTAACCGAAAACACGCAGTACTTCCTCGACAATATCTTCCGGTATCGAGATATCTTTTCGGCTGCGGTGCGGCGGAACACCGGCAATCAACGTTCGGGAACCGGCGGCGGACGCTTGTTTCCACTCTGCACTGAAACCGAGCGAGGACAGAATTTCGGTAATTCGTTCCTGCGGCAATTTTATACCGGCAAGTTCTTCGAGCCGCTCTGCCGGAATTTCAATGCAGCGAACCGCATCCTGCAAATCGCCGCCGAGTGTAAACCGGCTTAACACTTTTAAGTCCGCACCGGAATCTTCGATTAACTTCAAAATACGGGCAACGCCGGTTTGTACGCTGGACGGCGGCTGCGACTTTTCATAACGCTGCGAAGCATCCGTCCGCAAATCAAGCCGTCCCGATGTCCGCCGGATACGTGCCGCCTTAAAGTTGGCGGACTCCAAAAGTAACTTCGTTGTCGTTTCCGTTACCTCCGTTTCCAAGCCGCCCATAATGCCGGCAAGGGCAACCGGACGGTAAGACGAACCGTCCGCAGATTGACTGCCCCAAATCAACAGGTCTTCGGGCAATATCCGGCGTATCTTTCCGTCAAGCGTTTCAAAGTCCGTTTCTTTTCCCGCCGTCTTGACAACGATGCCGCCGAGTTTTTCGGCATCGAAAGCGTGTGTCGGCTGTGCTGTTTCCCAATTCACATAATTTGTAACATCCACGAGCAGATTGTAAGACCGCATACCGAGAGCGTGCAGGCGGCGTTGAATGAACAGCGGCGACGGAACTGTTCCGCACGTTTGAAATTCGATACAGCCGTAACACGGACAGTTTTCGCCGTCCTCGTTTTTGAGCGGATACGGCGGCAGACTATCGAACTGCATAAGGTCAAATTGCGGCAGCGGTTTCAATTCTCTGCCGAAGACAGCCGAAAACTCGCGGGCAAAACCGTAATGCCCCCAAAGGTCGGGACGATGCGTCAGACTCTTGTTGTCGATTTCGATAAGCGTGTCGGTTTCGGGAATGTATTGTTCGAGCGGCGTACCGTTTTTGATGCCGGCGGGACATTCTAAAACGATTTCGTGCCAGGCGGACATACCGAGTTCGGCGGCACTGCACAGGATTCCCTGACTGACTTTACCGCTGCGTTCGTCTTCGGTTATTGTAACGTTATTTGCCAGCATTGTACCGGCGGGGGCGAACGGAACTTTGAGACCGATGCGGACGTTCGGCGCACCGCAAACGGTTGTGTAGGTTTTTGTACCGCAGTCAACGGTGCAGAACGTCAATTTGCCGCTTAACTTTTCAACGTTTTGAATTTCGCCGATGAGAACGCCTTTGACGCAGCGGCGAATTTCTTTTGTTCCTTCGACTTCGGCGGAGGCGAGTGTCAGCCGGTTCGCAATGTCCTTGACATCGAGACCGGACAAATCAACGTATTCGGAAATCCAATCGAGAGAAATATACATAACCGGCGAATTATCCTCTCTTACAGTGCCGTTGTCAAGAAGGCAGGCAACGTGAACATCGGCTTGCAACCGACGCAAAAAGTGTTATAATGCCAGCAGCGGGGGAAATTCCCCCGCTGTTTGAGAATATGGTTGCCCGAACAAACGTAAAACGTTTGGGCTATAAAATTTAGAGTACGTCAGCAAATTCATAAGCCGTTAATGTGTGAAAACACTGCGACGGATTGGTTGGTTTCACGTTCCAAGCGGTTTGCCGTGTGAAAATTGCCAAAGGTGATGAAAATCTGAACGTTCCCGAAGAGGGAGCGTTTGCGCATCACCGTGGGAATCTTCGGCGGTATAACTTCGGTGTATTTTGTAACGCACCTCATTGGAACGAGGGAAGAAACCTATCTTATGAACGCACCGCTCCTGTTCTAAAAGCGGTCTTGCCAGCGTTCTCGCAACGAAATCCAATGACGATTGCATTTTCCTGTCCGCAGTGTAATAAGAAATATAAGGTTGATGACGATAGTGCTGGCAAAAGAACAACCTGCCCCAATTGTAAAACGGCATTAACGGTTCCTGCCGCGGCAAGCGTGACTCCGCCAACGCCGCCCCCTTCCGTTTTTATCGAACCAGCACTGCCGGATAATCCTTTTACCGGCAATCAAAGCGACTCGGATAATAAACCAGTCTCTGTATCGCCGGATAATCCTTTTGCCGGCAGCCAAAGCAGCCCGGATAACGAACCCGAAAACGATTTGCTCCGCGACCCGAGATTTTTTACCGGTAACCAAAGCAGCCCGGACAATCAGCCAATTCCCTCACCGGCAGATAATCCTTTTGACAGCCCGGATACGGCTTCCGGTGTTATTTCTCCGCCGCCGGTACCTGCCCCGATACCGTCCGACGTTCCGGCGGCTATGCCGTCGCAGGACTTTATGACATCATTATTTGCAATGATGGCTGCGGCTAATCAGAAACCCGAACATCGCGTAGATTATGATACTTCCCTGTATGAATACAGATGCGTTCTCGGTCCGCCGTCTATTTTTCGGTATGAAGGAATTGAAATGGAGCGAGCACGCAAACTCGCTCTCACTGAACTTGAACGGATTCTCGGCAATCTTCCCGGTCCGCCGTGGTGGGAGTTTGTGGAGGAACGCAATATCAAAGTGGTTGTAAAACCAAAGCCGCCCAGCGTCGGCTGCCTTGCCCTCTTATTTCCCGGACTTGGAACGGCAGCAAAAATGACGCAAGCCGTTACTAAACAAGCAGGGCAGTTAACAGGAAGCGAAGATTTAGGTGCTGATACAGAAATGCTCAATGTTTGGGTCTATAAGCGGAGGAAGCAGCAGTGAATTTTTACATTTACGCCTCAAACGGAAAAAAGTTTGGACCTTACACACACGCCCAAGTGAAAGAATTTGCGGCGAAGGGACAGGTTACGCCTCAAACGCCGATGGAAACGGATACCGGTCATAAGGGACTTGCCGGTTCAATCAGCGGGCTGTTTCCGCCGAAGCCGCTTCCTCCGACACCGCCTCCGTCGGCACCGAAACCGGAAAGCATCGAAGCCCAAATCAAATCAGTGCTGAATCAAGGGGGAGTATTAGTGAAAAAAATTGATATATTCGGAAGAAAAATAGAAGCGCGGCAGCAAAAAATTATAGATATGGGTGCATATACGAACGGTCTGGGGTGCGTCGGTTCAATCGCCTGTGTTGTATTTGGCTTATGCATATTCGCCGCCCACCCCGGTTTTTTTTCTTTTCTCCTCATAATCGGACTCGGATTCGGAGGATTTCATATCGTCAGAATTGGGATAGAGAGCATTGTCGGATCACCAATTTCATTGGACAAATGGGACCCGATGGTGGCAAAATGGAATACGAATGCGGCCCAGTGCGGCAGCGATTGGAATACGATAAAACAGATGTTGGGAGAATTGGGAGACGAATACAAACCGGACACATTAACTTAACAGAAAGGAAATAACAATGGCAACGACACAAGACGCAGAATTCTTGGCACAATTCGGGCAGAGAGCTGACCAAATGGGTGCAAGTCTCGGAGATGATGCCAATAAAATAACAAGAGGCTTTCCGCACAATTGCGATACAGCGAAAGCGAAACAAATTTATCAGCAAGCCGAAGAGCTGAGCGGTTTGCTCAGACAATGTGCTGAACGAGTCAGTCAAATAGGCAATGCTTCTATACAAGAAGCATCGCGAATACTGGGCGGCGGATGAAGAGTTGCCCAAGATTCCGTTTCCATCGCATCGGCTGTCGGCACGGCAGCGGCAAGTTCCTTATCAAAAGAACCGGGAATAGCGGCAAAAGGAATTGCCGCTGCGTGTGATTTGCCTGATGGAGGCGAACAAGCAGTACAATTAGTGATAGATACAGCGCCCGTTGTCATACAAGGGATGGCGGAGACTTTGCCTGTTGGATTACGACCGCCGGTACTGGCGGCGTACAAAGATGAGAATGGTGAAATCAAGTGGGGATATTTTCCCGCTTCGGAAATTGAAGAATTCAAAAAGAATAAGTAAATGTCTAACCCATATCCGCCGGTTAAAACCGGCGGGTTCACGGTGAACCATTTCGGGGCAACGCCCCAACAATAACGAACGATGATTGCCCCGTTGGGGCAGCAAATACGGGGCGAAGGAACCGTTTTTTAGCGGCAGCACGCTCTAATAGACAAACACCAAACAAGGGTAAATAACAATGAACGAACTGCTAAAAACCTTACTTAACTTTTATTGGAAACTGCTAATATTTGCCGCCAGAAACATCATCAGAGGTATGTCGGTAGGTGTGAGCGGCTCCGGTGCCGGTAATCTCGTTATCGGAGTAATCGCCTTGCTTGCAGCCATATTTGTCGCTGCAATCCCAGTCGCTATTTTGGGAGCATTGGCACAGGCATTATTCCGTTGGTAGAAAGAGCAATACCCATCCAATTCGTCCCTGCGGGATAAAACGCGCGGACAATCCGTGAACGGTTACAAATTAACACAACAGCAATTAAAGAAACAGACAGAGCCATTATGCAGACCGAAAATAAGCAACTCGTTGATGCCGTATTAGACGTTGACCGCAAAGCGGAAAAGGTACGCCGTGAAATTGAGCAGTTGCGTACAGAAATTGTCGCAATCAATAGCCGAAAACAAACCGCCATCAATCAAGCAGCGCAATTTCAACAAGGCATTGCAGCGGTTTTCGGGTTACTTGGTCGTTCACTGTTAGATAAACGATACCGGGATTTAACAACCGTAATAGATGTGCTGTCGGCACATAAGATGTCAGCACATAACTTGATGCTTACTATCAAAAACTTTGTGGATTTACCCGCAAATGTGCTGCCAAAACACATTGGGTGGCAGGACTGCATCGCAGAAGGCGAATCGTTGAAGCAGGAGATTGAATACTGTAGAAAAAACGTACAAACTGTTCTTGATAATGCGGCAGGCGAAGTCAAAAATAAAAAGGACTTGTTAGAAAAACAAGCCCAAGCCGAAATTGATGAGTTGCAACTAAGCATCGAAGGAACGCAACGCCAATTTGCCAAACAGTGGGGTTCGTATTTACAGCCGTTAAACCTTTTATGTCAAAAGGTTCGGGAATCACAGCCGTCATTGGACAAGTTGACATCGGAACACTTAAACAGAACTAAGGAGTTTCCCTCCGGCATCGTTTTCGGGCAGTGGCACTTATCATTACCGGCAGGCAATGCAACAAGATACGAATGGCAAGGTGTCGTTCCGCGTCTTATTGATTTTCCGTTAGCAAAGCCGCTGGTCAGTTTGCGCTACGGGGATGAGTCCAGCATAAAGTGCGAGGAGCATCTTGTCCATAATTTATTGCTGCGGTTGTTGGGAACGCTGCCTGTCGGAAAGATGGAATGGACGATCGTTGACCCTGTCAAAATGGGCAATTCTATTGCGCCGTTCAAACCGCTGCTCGATATTGAAAAGTTAGTACCAGAGAAGAAATGCCTAACCCGTTCCAATGAAATAGAATCGGCACTGTTGAAGTTATGTGAAGAAATCGAAAAGCGGCAGCAGAAAAACTTCATCGGCTGCATTACCGATTGGCAGCAATACAATGCGGCAAACAAGGATAATCCGCTGCCGTATAAAGTGCTGCTGATGTTCGATTTTCCTGAAAAAGGACAACGCAGCAATAATAATATCTTCATGTATTTCAAAGAGATAATGTCGTTAGGTCCAAAATGCGGCATACTGCTGATTGCGCCGTGTGTCCAATATAACCAATGGGGCATAAATGACCTCTTTGCCGCTGCGGAGAAAGTGTTAGGGGAAAAATTAGATAGGAATAATTGGGAGAGGGAGAGGGAGATGGAGAGGGAGACAGAAAAATACAGGATAATCGGTATTCCCTTTCGGTCGGACTTGCAGATATTACAAGCCGAATGTATAGCCGAACCGCTTCCCGATACAGGGACATTAGCGGCGTATTTGAGTTCGGTTGCCGAAGCCTATAAACAAAATTTCTTCTCGAAAGGAATAACAGATATGTGGCTGCCGGATGAATTGGGGCAATCCGATTCAGAGACCGGCATCACAACGCTACTCGGTTGGACGGAGGAAGGTAAAGAAGTTCCGTTTCAAATTGGACACGAACAACATCACGTTTTGCTTGCCGGTCGCAGCGGTTCGGGAAAATCCAACCTGCTGCACGTTCTCATTCACGGCTTGCTTCACCGGTACAATGCCGATGAATTGAATCTTTATCTTTTGGATTACAAAGACGGGGTCGAGTTTAACAAATACAATAACGTTAATTCTGCCGTTCCGCAAATCAAATTCATTGCAACGGTGAACGATATAGAATACGGTCGCACAGTGCTGGAACATTTTTGCGGCGAATTGGAACGCCGCAACGAGTTGTTCAAGACGAAAGGTGTTTCCGATATTGCGCAATATCGGGCGCAATGTCGGGAAAGTACCGGCGAAAAACTGCCGCGTGTTATTTTGATAATGGACGAGTTCCAAGTGTTGTTCGGCGGGGATAATGCGTTGACAAATAGTATTCATAAGAATTTTGACACTCTTTTCAGAAAGGGACGGTCAGCTGGAATTCACATTATTTTAGCAACGCAAACGTTGAGCGGATTGAGTAACGTTACCAATTTCGACACACTGCTTCGCAACATCGGTGTCCGTATTGCATTGAACTGCGACGAAATGGATTCGTATCGGATACTCGCTAACAATAATCGGGAAGCGGCGGACTTGGCAATGAAGAAGGAAGGTATCTATAACGATAAGGGCGGAGAAAAATCGGGCAATATTCGTTTCAATATTCCGTATGCCGACCCGGCGATGATGCCGGAACATCTCGGCAGTATTGCCGATTCCGCGTTACAAAAATCAGTAATCAAAGTGTTCGACGGAACAAAATTGCCGCCGTTGCCGGCGGAAGATTTCTTTACCGCAAACATCAAAGCCCCGCAAATGATGCTTGGCGAAGAGTTGACATTTGAAGCGGAACCGTTTGTATTTGAGTGGAAACCGGCGAAAGATAAACATCTTTGCATTGCCGGCAACGACGACGAAGGTACTTTTCGGCGGGCTATGCTGCGGTCGCTGTTGATTTGTGCCAAACACAACAAGATGTTCGACAACATTGTCTATTATCATTCGGATTCATACCGCCAACCGGCGGTATCGGACTTCGACGGAGTAACGATGCGCGACCATACTTGGGACGGCGACATATCCGAATTGGTCAGCGATTTTACGGCGAAACGTTCATTGTTCATTATTGATGCGCTGGACGATGCCGAAATGTTTTATCCTCCGAAACCGGCTTTCGGTGTTAAGAAAGAGGAAACAGCAACACCGGCAGATTCCCTGAAAACACTGCTTGAAAAAGGTTCGCGGCACGGTTCGTTTGTTATTGCGTTCGTCGATGATTGGAATAATTTCGTCAAGAATTGTAAAGATTATCAAGATTTCTTTGGAATATGTATTGGTTTCCAAATGAACGAATCCGATGCCGGAAAATTAGTGAACGGTAATACGGGGCTTGGTTTCAAAGGGCTTGCCGACGGCAATAAAGCGGTGTTCGTTGACAAAAAGCGGAACATTCAAACGCTGTTTCGTCCGTTTGTGGATTACTGCTTTCTCCCCAACACATTTTAGTATCGACGTGTTCGGCGAAAGAAGTTATACCTGTAGGTTCTCTTGCTTGCCGGTATCCGCTATGTCAATTATGAAATGAAAATGATTGGATCTGTGCGGGCTTATTCGATGCGGGAAATTTTTTATCTCGATATTTTTCACTTGAATGCAAGAACTCCTCATTTGTTGTGCCGCCCAACACGTTCGGAAATGATTTCAGCACCTTGGATGAAAAACACTTTTCATAACAATTTTCGAGAAGATGACCTCCTTACTGCTTTCCACATAAGTCATCACAGTAATTTTAATTTTGGTAGTTTGAATAAATTTTTTACCGTCTTATTCGCCGAATCTGAAATTAATTGAACGCTTATGGAAGTTTTTAAGAAGAAAATATTGTACAATGAATATTACGAAAAGTTTGCAGACTTTTACAGTGTTTATTATAGGCATAGTCAAGAACTTTTTCCGATGCCGGACGAAGTACAAGGCAGAACACGCTCCCTCCTCGCTGAAAACTTCCACCTGTACAAAAATCAATAAAACCAATTTTCAATAGACAGAAGTATAATTTCGGATATGTACGGCGGTATTTATCAGGACAATCGGGTTTTTGTCACCGGACACACCGGTTTCAAAGGTTCTTGGCTGACGGTCTTTCTCGAAACGCTCGGTGCCGAAATTGCCGGTTTTTCGCTCGGTATTCCGACACAACCCGCCCATTTTCCGCTGCTCAAAGCGAAACTCCGGCAGGATTTATCCGGCGATATTAACAACTTTCAGACAGTAAAAAAGGCACTCGCCGGTTTTGCACCGGACATCGTTTTTCACCTTGCGGCACAGCCGATTGTCCGCCTGTCCTACGATTTACCGCTGCAAACGTTTCAGACCAACATCATCGGAACTGCCAACGTTTTAGAGGCAGCCGTCCAAACGCCGTCCGTCAAAGCCGTCGTTGTTATAACCACCGATAAATGTTACACAAACCGAAACAGTGATTGGGGTTATAACGCCGCACCGTTCGTTGAGAGCGGCACGCTCGGCGGCATCGACCCGTATAGTGCTTCAAAAGCCTGTGCGGAAATCGTTGCCGACAGTTACCGGCAGCGGACGGACATTCCGATAGCAACGTGCCGGTCGGGAAACGCTGTCGGCGGCGGCGATTGGGCTGCCGAACGGCTGATTCCTAATCTGATACGGTCGGTGAACGGTGAGGCGGCAAAAATACGGATGCCGGATGCAACGCGTCCGTGGCAATTCGTCCTTGAACCGCTGCACGGATATTTGCTGCTGGGGGCAAAAATGCTTGCCGAAGGCAGGGATTACGGCGAATGTTGGAACTTCGGCACCGGTTTGGAAGCGAATGTTCCGGTTGCCGGAATAGCAGCCCTTGCCGCAAAACAGTGGGATAAAATACATTACGAAACGGAAGTTGTTCCCGATGACCGCCGCTGCGAGGCTTCGCTGCTGATGCTCGACAGCAGTAAGGCGTACCGGCGTTTGCATTGGCAGCCGCTTTGGTCCTTGGAGCGGAGCATTGAGGAGACTGTCCGCTGGTACAGGGACTTTTACCGGAACGGCACTGTGCGGACGAGAGAACAAATCGGGGAGTGGAGCGGCGAGTGTGCAAGCAAGGGACAAACTCTATCGGTTCAGACACATTCTTTTCGACCGCAGACCGAATGACCCGCCACTGCCTTATTGACAACAAGAGCGGGGGACGGGAGAATGGGGAGATTGGACGGGTACTTCGCTCCTTCGCAACAAGAACGGTTAGGAAATAAATCAAATACAACACGGTGAAATAACGTACGAAAGCAATACAGCCAAAATCACACAGTAAAAATGATGACAAGTACTCCGTTAACTTCCCCGAAAAGAGCAGTTTTGGAAATAGACGGCAAACGAATAGAAATGCCGGTTTTGACGGCTTCTGACGGTCATCAGTCCGTTGATATTTCCAAACTTTATGACGAACATGGCATTACGACGTTCGACCCCTCGCTCAACAGCACCAGTATTTGTCAAAGTGCGGTTACGTACATTGACGGCGGTAAGGGCATTTTGCGCTACCGCGGTATTCCGATAGAACAATTCGACCGCCCGCGTCCTAACTTTATTGAAGTCGCCTACCTGTTAATTTTCGGTGCGCTGCCGACATATCAGGAACTGATGGATTTTCGGGCGAGGCTGACGAGCCACGAATTATTACACGAGGGACTTCGCCGTCAATTCGGCGATATACCGCCGAAGTCGCCGCCGATGGCGATTTTAGCGGCAATGTTCAGCCAACTTGCCTGTTATCACGAAAAGTTTCTGCCGCTCGGCGATGATGAACTTTTCGTTGAAGCCGCTACCCGATTGATTAGCAAAGCGCGCACGATTGCCGCTTATGCGTACCGCCGTTCGCAGGGCTTGCCGTTCACTTATCCCGACCCCGCACTGCTCTACTGCGCTAATTTTCTGCACCTGATGTTTTCGATACCGTATCAGCAATACATCATCGGCGAGGAAATCGAGAGTGCGATGAATCTCGTCCTGATACTGCACGCCGACCACGAACAGAATTGCAGTACCACGACAGTCCGCACGGTCGGTTCGGCAAAAGCGAATCTTTTTGCGGCGTGTGCTGCCGGCGTGAGTGCACTTTGGGGACCGCTGCACGGCGGGGCGAATGTCGAAGTGATAAAAATGCTCGAAAAAATTTATATCGGAGGAATGACAGCGGAAGAATGTATTGCGGCGGCAAAAGATAAAACCAATCCGTTCAAACTTTTCGGTTTCGGACATCGGGTTTATAAAAATTACGACCCCCGTGCGAAGATGCTGCAAACGGCTGCCGAACGCGTTTTTGTGCGGATGCATACCAGCGACCCGCTTTTGGACATTGCCCGAAAACTCGAAGAGTTAACGCTTAAAGACTCTTATTTTGCTGAGCGGAAACTGTATCCGAACGTGGATTTTTACAGCGGTATTTTGCTGCGGTCTATCGGTATTCCGACGAATATGTTCACGGTGATTTTTGCTCTGGGACGGCTTCCTGGCTGGATTGCTCAATGGAAAGAACAGCACGACAATGCGTCACAAAAGATTATGCGTCCGCGCCAAGTTTACACCGGCGATATTTGCAGGGATTATGTACCGATAGAAAAACGGGGATAGATTGCTCTCCGTATGCTGTTTCCGATTTCAAAACATTTTCAAGTCAAAAGCCGTCAAAATTTTTATACCGGAATAAGAATTTTCGTAATGAGTTGCCAGGATACCTATAATAAGACTAAAAATAGATCCGGCGGTCCAATTATCAACGTCACGAAAATCTGGGACACATCAGGTATTTCTTCGGCAGTCGGATTACCTGTAGAGGAACCGAAAACAGGCGAAATGGCTGTATTTCTACCCATCCGATATAAGGTCAACAATGATCGTACAGGTGTTGTAAATGGTGTCACTTCAATTATGCGTGTGCATCAAAATGGAACAAAGTACACCATCACCATACAGAAAACAGCCATAACGACAAGGTCGGTCAATTCTGATGCCCCGACGCAAACGTGGGCACCAGTTAGTCCGCCCGTATTATAGTATTGCAGTTCCTGCTTCATCCTGCTAACAAACGAAATATATTATGAATTTGTGTAATTTAAGAGCAGTTTTTTCCTCGTTTGTACTGGTGGTATCTTTTAACATAGTATCCCTTGCCGAAGAAAACGTTACAAAAAAGCCCCCCGAAGTTTTTGTCCGCGAAACCATCGCACAATTAAAAAAAGCCGGAAAAAACCTTAGGGAGAAGAATTTCTTTAAGCCGGTCCCGCCGTATCCTTCACGCACAACACTGGAACAATATGACAACATTGTTTCAAATAACATCAGACAGTTCGATATTATTTGGAAAAAAGTGCTGTCTTCTTGCGATCCGCCCAATGGATACAATAACCTTGGGTTATCGCGTAAAGATAAACTGGAATTATTTCTTGCCTTACTCCGAGAACTTCGGGGAACGATTGACCCAACGTTCGATGCAAGCATTCCTGTCGAAATGAATGTTTTTCCAGAACCGGATAAATCTGATGATACAGGGCAATTCTTCCTTCCCGGTATGCTTGCTGAAGATATTAAACATCCCAAGACGCGGGAAAATTACGAAAAGGCTTGCTGGGAGAACGCAAAAAATGGTTTTGAGGAACTTATACATAGAAGAGTGAATGATTTAATTCCACCGACCGAGCGGGTCTTTCGGGAACGTATATTCAAGACCTATAATGTAGAACCCAGAGCGGATGCAGAACTTATTGAACTTTTAGAGAAGTATGAATATCCAATGGAGGCAAGGATTAAACTCCTTTGCGAATTGGGTATTCCGTATAAGGGCTTCCGTATTTGGCAATCGACAGACAAACTTTTCAAGACAACGGCAAAGTTTATTTCGCTGAATAAAGGCAATGTAACGCTTGAAAAGGCGGACGGCAAACATACCACGATAGAGTTTTCGGTATTACG
>JAITOZ010000134.1 GCA_031289675.1 Planctomycetaceae bacterium | reverse complement strand
TTTACCGCTTCTTCGTTGAGCGGCATAACGTAAAATTCACGAAACAGGCAGCCCTGATTGCCGCCGCCGTGCAACTGCAAACCGACTTTGCCCTCTTTCGCACACTTCGGATCGTCAATGTCAATCACTTTTTTTCCGTTCAAAAAAGTAACTAAATGGTCGCCGACAGCAACCGTTGCAATGTCGTTCCAGTCTCCCTTTTTCGTTGCCGCCTTTGACACCGGCTCATTTTTTTTCACCCAGCCGCGTCCATCGACTTCCCAAAGTGCCGCATTCACCGCCGCATTTTCCGCTATCTCGCATTGAAAACCTTTGAGCCAATGATTTTTATCGACTTCTTCTGCCCGAAAATATAAACCGCTGTTGCCGTGTTCCATCTTGAACGAAACCTTGACCGCAAAATCTTTGTACACGTCTTTGCTTACCAAAATGCCGTCCTTCGGCTGACCGGGTTCGGTTCTTGCCCGAATGAAGTTGTCGTCCTGATTGAATTCCCATTTTCCGACCGGCTTGATGTCAAAGGAGCCGAATTGCCGGTCTCCGTAAATCGGTATCCACGGTGCCGCCGGAAATTCTTTAATGCGGATATTTTTTAACCGCAGTTTGCCCTTCGTTTTCGACTCGTGAATCTGAATACCGAAAAAACCTTCGTTGTACTGAATGTCGATGAGGCCGCAGACCGGCGTACCGTTGAGTTTCGACTTCAAAGACGGTCCGACGCATTGGACTTCAAGTTCGTTCCAATCGCCTGCCTTGTACAAAGAGTCCGTTTTCTTTTTCAGTTCTTCGTCTTTGATATTGACGAGCCAATCGTGTTTTTCGCCCTCATCATACAGTACGGCATTGTTATCGGCACTGATTTGCGCCTGGTATCCCCAAACGTCTTTATCGTGCATTACGCCCCGGAACTGCAAGCCGGAATCGACGTGCGAGTCGTATTTGAATTCGAGTTTGACAATAAAGTTGCCGAAGGATTTCTCGGTGACGAGATAGGTTTGATTGACTTCATCGTTCGTTTCGGCAACGAGGATGTTGTCTTCGGCATAAAACTTGGCGTTTCCGCCGACGGTTTTCCAGCCGGTCAGGTCTTTGCCGTTGAAGAGCGGGGTAAAGCCGTCTTGAGCCGCTGCCGATACGGCAAAGGCGGCAAACGTGAACAGGGTCAAAATCAGGGGCAGACAGAATCGGTGTTTCATTGATTTCTCCTATGGATGTGTACTTACTCTTATCAAACGCTTGTAGAGGTATTCTAACAGAAACGGCGGCATAATGGAATAGACGGTACGGCAGCGAATGATTTTATGCCGTATCAATCGTAAAGGGCATTACTTCGCCGATGTTTTTTGCTCCGAATAAGACCATCAAAAGCCTTTCGATGCCTAATGCTGTACCGCTGCACGGCGGCAGACCGGCGTTCATCGATTCGAGCAGCCGGCTATTTTCCGGCAATGCTGTTTTGCCGCCGGCAAGACGCTGTTTATTGTTGCGGTCAAAGCGGTGCTGCAATTCGTCTGCATCGCATAATTCGTGATACCCGTTGGCTATTTCGATTCCGTTCAAATACAACTCGAACCGCTCACTCACCTCGCCGAAGTCTTGACGGCGCGTCCCGGCTAACTGCGATTGTGAAACCGGATAATCAAAAACGATGACGTTTTCAAGCGTCGGCTGAATACGTTCCGAAAACAATAAATCAAGCCAAGCGTCCGCCGCCGATTCTGCCGGAAAGTCTGAACGGTAGGAATCGGGATAAGCAATGCCGTATTTTTCGGCACAGGTTTGCAGTTGTGTATTTGCTGCCGTGTGCGGGTTCACTGTAAATTGTTGCTCGAAAAGTTCCTGATAGGTACAAAATTTCGGTAACGGAAAACCAAGAGCCTGCATCAGGTCAGCGAGTAAATTCATTCCTGCCTGATAATCATCGCCGGTGCGGTACCATTCAAGCATCGTGAATTCAGGATTATGCTGACTGCCGCAGTCGCCGCTTCGGAACACGGGGGCAATCTGATAAATGTTTGTCATTCCGGCAGCGATAAGCCGCTTCATTGCAAACTCCGGCGAGGTTTGCAGATAATATGTCCGGCTGCCGTGATGATTGACGGGCAACGCTGCTTCTGTAACGGCAATCGGTTCGATGTACCGGTCAACGACCGTATCGGCAGACAGCACCGGCGTTTGAACTTCGCAGAAATCCCGTGCGTCAAAAAACTGACGAATCTGACGAATGACCTGACAGCGGCGTTGGAGACAAGGAATGGTTGACAAAGTTTGCCTGCAAGTTTTTTTATATCAGGCTGTGTTCACGCTTACGAGACTATTTTATTATCCGCCTTCCCGCCTAAAAAGCAAATAATGCCGACGAATGACAGTGAGCCGACACCGGTTTTCGATGAGTGCCGCGGACAATAGACTGCAAATGTCTGCGATGGAACTGCCTTTGCCGGGTGCGTAAAACTTTATCGGGTATTTTTTTGCAAATAATTTTTTGGCAATAATTTTTTGGCAATAATTTTTTGAAAATAAGGTTTTCATTTGTCTGAAACCTTTATTTTCTCCGGTACCCTTAATAGCACAGGTTCCCATTCATTGTTTCCCCTTATTTGTAAATTAAGGGAATAAGGGTAAGAGTTTGGAGACGCATTACTATTAAGGGGGCGGAAAATGAAAATAAGGGTTATGCAAGTTTTGTCCCGGTAGGACGAAAAACAGCACCCGACAAATTTTTACGCACCCGACCGCCGGAATTTTAATATTCCCTTTTGTCTGTTTCCTTCCCGCTTGAGCAGTCCGAACGCCAGCATTTGGTACGCTATCGCAAGATAGCGGCTCTTTTTATCGCCGTCTTGCGATGACGGCTCTGAAGACGGCAACTCTTGCGGAAAAACTCGTCCGTGCTATTCTCAATAGAGAATACCGGACGAAGTAATTACGGCAATGAAAAGTTTTCCGGCGTTAAAATTTATTCGACACTTTTTTGCCGTCGCGGGCTTTGGCGGCACCGTTGACAATATAGCGTTCTCCTTTTTGCAGCCCTTTGATTACAACCCGCGTGCCGTCCGATTGTTCTGCGCCCAATTCGACATACCGCTTATGCGCCGTATTATCTGCGTCAACGATAAAGATATATGTCTTGTTCAGGTCGCGGCGAACCGCCTCCTGCTTAATAACAACCTGCTCTTTTTTCGCACCGGCAGGTATCCGCACGCGGCAAATTTGTCCGGGAAAGATAGCGAAGTCCTCGTTGGGAACAACACCGCGGACTTGAATCGTTCCTGTGCTGCGGTCTATCGTGTTTGAGACCATATCTAACTTTCCGGTGAACGGATAATCCGTTGTTTCAACGCCCGCACCTTTGATAATACCAATGCTGAACGGAATATCGCAATCCTGCAATGTTTTCGGTTCCGCATTTTTAGCGTTTTTATCATTGAGCGTATTTTCACGAATTAGATTAAAGTTAGAATCACTTATGGTGAAATAGATGTAAATCGGACTCATTCGGGCAACAGCCGTCAACTGCGAATTATCATCGTTTGAGCCGACAACATTGCCGATGTCAATCAGATTGCGGTCAACCTTTCCGGTAATCGGCGATTTAACAACGGTATAACTCAAGTTGATTTTCTCACTCTCCAAACCGGCTTTTGCTTTCAGAATAGACGCTGCCGCTTCGTCTCTTGCGGCAGTACCTTTGTCCAAGTCCTGCTGTGTTTCTGCTCCTTGCGAAACGAGTTGTTTCGTTCTTTCGTAATCTGCTTGAGCCGACTTGTATTGTGCTTCCGCGTATACAACCTGTGCTTCGGCAGAAGCAACTGCCGCTTTGTACTGGTCGGGTTCTATCAGGAAGAGTTGTTTATCGGCGGGAATAATTTCGCCGGGTTTGTAATTGATTTCCCGCAGAAAACCCTTGACACGGGCAGTGATTTTTACAAACTCGTATGCCTCGGAATACGCACTTTCATAGATGAACGGCTGGATTTCGGCGGTCGCCGCTTCTTCGGCTGACACAACCGGCAGAGGCACTTCCGCAACTTGCGGTTTTTTCCCGCAGCCGATTACGAGTGCAAACACCAAAAAATATGCCGGAACAAAAGCAGTTGTTTTCATTTGAATAACCTCAATTTCATATTTGTGAGCAGCACGAACAATACCGGTGTAACGTAAATTCCCAAAAGCGTTTCGGTGAGCATACCGCCGCAGACCGGCGTTCCGATGGCGTGCCGGCTGACCGCACCGGCACCGGAGGCAATAACCAGCGGCAATATTCCCAGAATGAACGCAAACGAAGTCATCATAATCGGTCGAAGCCGTAATTTTCCCGCTTCAAACGCCGCCTGAATTACCGGAACACCGCTTCGCCGTTTCTCTTCAGCAAACTCGGTTATCAGAATTGCATTTTTTGCCGACAAACCAACCATTAAAATAAATCCGATTTGCGTGTAAACGTTGATATCCAACGCCCGCAACGAGACCGCTGACAGCGCACCGCCGATGCCCAGCGGCACTGCCATTAAAATAACGACCGGCGTAAGCCAACTTTCATACTGCGCTGACAAAACAAGAAACGCAAAAATTAGACACAGTGCAAATACAACAATCGTTACATTGCCGACCGATATTTCCTGATAGGTCATTCCTGTCCAGCCGTAGCCGTAGCCGGACGGCAACTGTTCCGATAATTTTTTCAACTGCTCAATCGCTTTTCCCGAACTGACCCCCGGAGCAGGCAGTGCCATTATGTATGAATTGGAATAAAGTTGAAACCGCGGAATGAGTTGCGGACCCGCTTCTTCCCGCAGTTGTGCGACCGCACTGACGGGCACCATTTTTCCGTCATCGCTTTTGAATTTCATATTCAAAACATCGCCCGCCGTTGAGCGGTATTTGCCGTGCGCCTGAATATAGACCTTAAAAACGCTGTTGAAGAGGTTGAAATCATTGATATACATCGACCCGTAGTTCGCCTGCAAAGCATCGAAAACATTATCCAATGACGCACCGGTTTTCATTACTTTATCCCGGTCAATATCAAGAAAATACCGCGGCGCAAACGGATTGAATGTAGTCCGCACCATAGTGAATTGACCGGTTTTCATTGCTTCTTCGCAGAATTCCTGCGCCGTGTCATACAGGTCGTACACACCTGAATTGGCTCTGTCAAGAAGTTCATATTCTATACCGGACGAATTACCGATACCCATAACGGCAGGCGGCGGATAAACCGTAATAGACGCTTCGGGAATCGAATTAAATTTTGCCTGCCACTTGCTGTAAAGCGAAGGTAAAACTTCATTCAAACCATTCGGCCTGTCAGGTGCGGTTTTGAAACCAAGATAATGTTTCAGCAATTCAAACATTGTCGGATACCGGCCGCTCCACTCTTTTAACTGCAAAACGGCAAATGCGGAATTCGTTGAAGATGCGCCGTCAAGCATTGAATAGCCGTTGACAAAAATTACATTAGCGATGCCTTCCGGTTCTTTATTCAGCATACTTAACATCTGTTTGACAACTTCAGAGGTGCGGTCGAGAGTTGCACCTTCCGGCAATTTGACTTCGGCAAACAGAACACCTTGGTCTTCATTCGGAATAAAGCCGGTCGGCAAAGTATTGAAAGCATAAAACACACCGCAAAGCAGAGCAAACCACAACAGAAGAATAACTGCACGGGCGGCAATGATTCCCTTTACTGTTTTAAGGTAAAAATTGGCATAACCGTCAAAGAAATAATTAAACCAGCGGAATACGAACAATTTTTTTTCATTCGCTTTATTTTTCCGCAAAATTAACGCTGCCATTGCAGGTGCAAATGTCAGCGCACAGACGGCGGAAATGCAGACCGCTCCTGCAATAGTCAAGGCAAACTGCCGATATACCGTTCCGACAATTCCCGGCACCATCGAAGTCGGAATGAAAATCGACATCAGAACGAATGTTGTTGCAATAATCGGTCCCGAGACTTCTTCCATTGCTTTTTTTGCAGCGTTGTAGGAAGTGTAATCCTCCTCATCAATCAACCGCTGCGTGTTTTCAACAACGATAATTGCATCATCGACAACAATGCCGATAACCAGAATCAAGCCGAAGAGCGTAAGCGAGTTAACGGTGAAACCGATTGTCCACATTATAAAAAAGCAGCCGACCAGTGAAACCGGAATTGTGATGGTCGGAATAACTGCCGCCCGCCAATCCTGTAAAAAAAGAAAGACGATAAGAACAACGATAAGCAATGCTTCAAGGAGTGTTTTCTTAACTTCTTTCAGGGATTCGCTGACGTAAGCGGTTGCGTCATAACCGACAGTACAGGTTAAATTATCGCCGAACAATCCCTGTACTTCCCGCATTTCTTTCAGAGCGGCTTTAATGTTATCGGCAACTTGCAGCGAATTGGCACCGGGGTTCTGATAGATGCCGACAGTAGTTGTCGGAACCCCGCAGAACGTTGAGTCGGCATTATAACTTACAGAACCGAGTTCAATGACGGCAACATCGCCGAGACGAAGAATATTGCCGTCATTGGAAGTCCGAAGAACGATGTTTTCAAAATCCTTGACGGAGTTCAAACGTCCAAACGCACTCAAAGCAGTATTATTTTTTACATTTTTCGGTACCGGCGGCTGTCCGATGCGTCCTGCGGCAACCTGCACATTCTGCTTTTGCAGTACACTCCGTATTTCATCGACCGAGATATTGCGTGCCGCCGATACTTCGGGATTAAACCAGATGCGCATACTGAAATCGTGCTGATTGAATACACTTACATTTCCGACACCTGAAACGCGGGAAAGTTGGTCGAATATGTTGATATTAACATTGTTTGCCAGATACAGAGCGCGTGCCTCCGCTTCTTCATCGGTGAGGTACTTTCCTTTCTTATAATTTTCAAGGTCGCCGGGGTTATAAAAGTTCAGCAGAACCACCATATTGGTGGACTGCTTCTGTATCGTTATACCTTGTCTTGTTACTTCCTGCGGCAGTGCTGCGGCTGCCTGATTAACGCGGTTTTGAACGAGAACGGTTGCCGTATCAGGATTTGTGCCGGGCTGAAAGACTACCGAGATTTTCGCATATCCGTCGCTTGTTGAGGACGAACTCATATAAATCATATTGTCAACACCGTTTATTTTCTTTTCTATCGGTGTTACAACGGTATCAACGATTGTTTCTGCATTTGCTCCCGGATATGAGGCGGTAACGACAATGACAGGCGGAACAAAGTCGGGAAACTGTTCGACCGGCAGCATATTATAAGCGACTGCCCCGCCGAGGGTTATAAGCAGCGAAATAACTGCCGCAAACACAGGGCGGTCAATGAAAAAATGAGAAATGTTCATAACGATACGTTCATAACTCTGTGAAATGGACAATAATTTTTCGCAATTTATTGTAAAAACGATTAGCAGAATTTCGATGAACACCGGCAAGTTCTGCCGCTGTTCGGGCTCTTACGCCGGCAACAAAAACGCTAGCAACTTTTGCGACTGGCTCAAAGAGAGACGACAAACCTTGATTTTTCATACTCTAAGGCATATTACACTCGCCTGTTTTAAGCAAGTATCTATGCCAGCCCCTAAATACTCCTACAATGTGGAAACCTGATAAGTGCCAGCATTATAACAATGTCTATAATTATATCAACACTCTCAAATTAAAAATGATTAGGATAATAGAAAACTTTTCCATAAGGCAAATATATCCCATAACCTTTGTACTCAGCGCAACAAAATCCAATGCTCAACGCTTCATTATGTTCGTAATGTAACCGCCGCTCTTACCGCCGCCGGGTCCTAATTCAATCAGGTAATCCGAACGCCGTATTACGTCCAAATTATGCTCCACCGTAATGACCGTATTGCCCCGCTCAACCAATCCGCATAGAACGTCCATAAGCCGGGCGACATCCGTCCGATGCAGTCCTGTCGTTGGTTCATCGAGTACATAAAGCGTCTTGCCGGTCTCGACTTTCGCCAACTCCGTTGCTAATTTAACCCGCTGTGCTTCTCCGCCGGACAACTTCGAGGACGGCTGCCCTAATGTCAGATAACCGAGACCGATTTTCTGAAATCCCTGTAATAACCGGCTGATGGTCTGAAAGTTGCTAAAAAACTCTGCCGCTTCGTCCATAGTCATATCGAGAACATCCGCTATCGACATCCCCCGGTATTTTACGGCAAGTGTTTGCCGGTTAAAACGCTTGCCGCCGCACATCGGACAGAGGAATCGAGAATTGAAAACTGAAATTTGAAGGTTAGAATCTAAGACGTTTCGCCGTCCGTTTTCCATTTTTATTTTCCATTCTCCGTCCTCCATTTTCCATTCCCAGTGTCCCCGGCAATATTCGCACCGTCCGCTCGATGAATTAAAACTAAACCGGCTTGCCTTATAACCTCTGCGTTTTGCGTCTTTTGTTTCGGCAAATAATTTCCGTATTTCACCGAATACACCGCAATATGTTGCGGCATTGCCCCGTCCGCTGCGTCCGAGCGGTGATTGGTCGATGACAATAAGTTTGTCTAATTGACCGCCGGCAAACGATAATTGCTCTGTTCTGCCGCCCTGCAAAGAATATCTGACGAGCGGCACAAGCGTTTCATTGACCAGCGAACTTTTACCGCTGCCGCTCACGCCGGTTACACATATCAGTTTTTGTAACGGAAACGATACGGTCAAATCTTTCAGATTGTGTAGCGAAGCGTCATGAACGGTCAACGAGGGGAATTGAGAATGAGTATTTGAGTCAAAACCGTTTCGCTGTCCGTCTTCTGTTTTCATTTCCCATTCTCCATTATCAATGGCGAATTTCTTTTGCCCTTCATAAATAATTTTACCGCCGTAGCGTCCTGCTCCGGGACCGATTTCAATCACGTTTTCCGCCGCGTTAATCAGCGAATCATCGTGTTCGACAACGATGACCGTATTCCCTTGGTCCCGCAAAGACAGAAGACACTCGATGAGCCGCTGATTGTCCCGCGAGTGCAAACCAATCGAAGGTTCATCGAGAATATAACATACTCCCGTTAACCCGCTGCCCAGTGCTGTTGCCAAACGGACGCGCTGATATTCGCCGCCGCTCAACGTGTCCGACCGCCGGTCAAGAGTCAGATAATCCAATCCGATGCCGTTCAAAAATGTTAACCGGTGCTGTATCTGCTCCAAGAGCGGTTCGGCAATATCCCGTTTTTCCTCCGGTAATTGTAGCGTTGCGAAAAACGCTAATGCCTCATCGAGCGTCAATGCGCCGATTTCGTCAATCCGTTTATCGTCAACGGTTACGCTTCGGGCTTCCCGGCGTAACCGGGAACCGCTGCACTCCGGGCAGACCTGCGATTCGAGTGTTCCGATTCCCTCACAAAGCGGACACGCTCCATACGGACTGTTAAAACTGAATGTACGCGGTTCGAGTTCCAGATAACTAATCCGGCACTGCGGACAAGCGTATCGAGTACTAAACGCAATGTCCTGCCAAACGTTTTTATCTTTCTCTAGCGAAACAACGGCGGTATCGCTGCCTTCTTTCAGAGCGAGTTGCAGCGATTCCCAGAGTCTGTCTCGAATACTGTCCTTTACGACAAGCCGGTCAATGACGGCTTCAATGTGATGCGGTTCCTGCGCAGCAAGTTCCGGTAACGTTTCGATGTCCCTCATTCCGCCGTCAATGCGGCAACGGATAAAACCGGCTTTCACAAGACGCTGAAATACGTTTTGGTGTGTGCCTGGCTCGTTACACACAACCGGTGCGAGCAGTATTAACCGGCTGCCTTCGGGCAGACGTAAAACGGTATCGAGTATTTGCTGTATTGATTGCCGCTGAATCGGCTGTCCGCATTGATAACAGTGTGCCGAACCGCATCGGGCATAAAGCAGCCGGAGATAATCATAGACTTCCGTCAACGTGGCAACCGTACTGCGTCTGTTCGGCATCCGTCCCCGCTGGTCAACGGCAACCGTCGGCGGCAGACCGGTGATTGCGTCAACATCAGGACGGCGTAATTGTCTGAACTGACGGCTGGTGCGGAACGATAATGTTGCAATAAATTGCCGCTGTCCTTCGGCGAATAGTGTATCGAAAGCAAGCGAACTTTTCCCGCTGCCGCTCACACCCGTAACAGCGGTCAACTTGCCTCTCGGTATTTTCAGCGCGATATTTTTTAGATTATGTTCCCGCGCACCTTCGATATGAATAAACGGCACTGTTGATTATTTTGCCGGCGATTCTTCAGCCGGCTGTTTTACTGTAACGGATTTCGCCCCTTTCAAGTCGAACGTGAATTCTTTTTCAGAAAAATAGCTGATTTCGATTTTGAGGTCGGAAAAATCTGCCCTAGTATATTTTTCCGCTACAAGACCGACAATGTTGTGCGGTTTGCTATTGATTCCTTTCTTTTTCAGAGCAGCGATTTGTTCGTCTGACGGCTTCCATTCTTCTACTGTTTTAGAGACCGTAATCGTATATTTTCCTGTGTACACGCCGTCTTCGCCGCCGCTTTTTAGAACGACCGAACCGTCAGCATCGGTTGTTCCGCTGGCAGGATGTTGTTTGCGCTGACTTGGGTCTGGAATAAGTGAAATGCGGGCGGTTCCGAGCGGTTTGCCGTCAGACGTAAACGTCATCTTAATCGGAAATGGACCGCCGCAGCCGGCGAAAACACAGAGAAACAATAGCGAGGTAAGAAAAATGAAGTACCGCATAGTTTGGCAAGGAAAAAACGATATTCCAACGTGATATTGTACCAAATCCGTACGATGTTTCAACATTGACGATGCCTTTGCCGAAACCCTCCAAAAGTTTTACGAGGAACTCCGAAACAGACGGACTTCCGGCGGCTGTTATAATGTCACCACGAATTATTTCTGGACATACTCAATGACGATGGAGTAAAAAGTGTCATACAGAGAAGTCAATTTCACAGAAGAATTGAACGAAAAACTCTCTGCATTTCGGGACAAGTTTATTCTATGTCAGCGGACAACTTTTATCGTATTGTTCCCTTTGAGTACGTTTTCTGCTGCTTCGTCCAGTCCGCAGCCGGTAAGATACAGCGTTTTCAAATTCGGCAATGTTACAACAACGGCAGCAGCCGGCGGCGTAACATTCGTGTACGATAAGTCCAGCGTTTGTAACTCGCCGAATTTTTTCAATGCCGCCGCCCCCTCTTCGGTCAGTAATGTTTTCTTCAGGGAAAGGATTTTGAGTTTCGGACGCACCGTCCCGCCCTGCGCCCATTGAACAAGTACCGTTCCCGTAATCATCATATCAGAAAGGGTTAAACGGTTGAGTTTTTGTAACTGATTAAGAACAAACAAGTCATCGTCAAGCAGCGTGCCTTTGTTTATGACAAGTGTATGGAGCGTTTGTGCTGACGGTGAATCGGCAATATACGCCGCCAAACTTTCCGGTGTAATACAAGTGTCGTCAAGCGTCAAACCGGTCAGGTTCGGCAGCGGTGTTACGGCTTTCAAGGTTTCATCATTGACCGCAAAACCGCCGATTTTGAGGTCGGTAAGTTTTTCGAAGGTTTTGAGCGATTGATAATTTTCTTCCGTTAAACCGCTGCATCCCCGCAAATCAAGAGCGGTAAGCAGTTTATTCTCCAAAAGGGAGAAAAACGTTTTTTCCGTAAATGACAGTTCCAGTAACGATAAATTACGCAGATTTGGAAGTTTCGGTATCGCGGTAACATTCGGCAGCCGCCGGAGTGTTAAACGTTTTAATTGAGTCAGCGGTGTAAGAGCGGCGTTCAAGTCGGCATCGTTCACCGTTATCTCTTTGAGATATAAATCGGTCAGTGCCGTTTGCTCTTTCAGCATCGCAAAGGTTTGCGGCGTGATTGTTCCGCCGGCAACACGCAGACTTTTAAGTTGCGGCAGTTGCAGCGTTTTTTTGAAAACATTATCGTCCGCAGAAGCCCGGTCGGCAGCCAAATCAACGGCGGTAATCTTACCGCTGCCGTCCCGTTGAATCACGCCGAAAGCCCCTTCGATTGCCGCAGCGGCTTCTTGAATTTCCTGCTCCCCCGCATAACAAGACACGGCGGATAATGCACAGAGTACAATAAAAAAAGCAAAACGGCTATTCATCTTTGTTCAGACCGGTTGAGTATTTTTTGTAACAATTTTGGTAAAAGCGGCAGCACCGTTGATATTTAGATGCACGTCATCGTTCCAATATTCGGGATGTTGTTCCAGTGCCGGAGTTTCACGAAAGTTCCGGTATTTGCAATGCGGATACGATTCGGCAAGGCTTCCCAATAACTAAATCAACTTCTTGTGGCGTTTCGTTCATTGTCTTCGGATTGACAGCGATTCTTTCGAGTTGCCCCATATCGCGTTCCTTGTTATTGACGGGATAATTATCGTGCATTATTCCCCCCGCCGATTTGGCGGGACAAAATGAACCCTATCCGCTCCGGCAGAACCATTCACCGCTTCCCGTCAGTTATGCTCCCGGTATGTACGAAGAGTCGAGCGTAAGCGATTCGCAATAACGCGCCATCAAGTCCGCTGCGTAATCCAAATCATTGAGCGAAATCATCTCAACGGGCGTATGCATATACCGGTTCGGAATACTTATCAACGCCGTCGCAACACCGCTGCGGTTCACCTGAATCGAACCCGCATCCGTCCCCGTGATTTTACCTTCCGCAATAACCTGAACAGGAATGTCGTTTGCCTTCGCTACGTCTTCTAACGCTTTAACAAGCCGCACCGTCAGGTTCGGTCCCTTCGATAGCACGGGACCGCCGCCGAGTTTTACGTCGCCGTTCTGTTTTTTCTCGACCGTCGGACAATCTGTTGCAAAGGTTACGTCCGTTGCGATACCGATTTGCGGGTCAATGCCGAACGTACTTGTTCTTGAACCCCGCAAGCCGACTTCTTCCTGAACGGTTGAAACCGCAAACACACCGACTTTCAACTTCGACGCATCGATTCGCCGCAGAGCCTCCATCGCAACCCAAAGACCGGCTTTGTCATCTGTCGCCGGTGCCGCTATCAGATTGTTGAGCAACTCGCGGTACTCCAATTCAACCGTTACGGGGTCGCCGACACTGACAATTTTTTCGGCATCTTCTTTATCTTTTGCTCCGATGTCAATCCAAAGGTCTTTAATTTTCGGTACTTTGCGGCGGTCTTCGTCGTCCATCAGGTGAATCGGTTTCTTTCCGATAACACCGTCCACAGGAGTACGCAGCGTTCGTGTCATATCTTTTGACGACCAGATTTTGACGCGGACACCGACGAGATTTTGAATGTCCCAGCCGCCGATTGTCAACGGATAAAGATAACCCTGTTCATCGATGTAATTGATGATAAGCCCGATTTGGTCGCAGTGACCGGCGAGCATTACACGCAACGGAGCATCAGGATTCCGGGCGGCAATCACGTTTCCGTGAATATCGGTTTGGACTCTGTCGGCAAACGCCTTGACATAATCCCGCACAAGTTGTTGAAGAGGTTCTTCAAAGCCGGACGGACTCGGTGATGTCAAAATATTTTTGAGAAATTCTTTGGCAGTTACAATCATAGCGTGTGAGGATTTCTATCTGACTATGTATTTTATCCTAATGAGGCTGAAACGCAAGCGGACTAAAAAATTCGCCGCTCACAACACGCCACTATTATTTATGGGGCTGCTTTTCGACACTGGTATCTGCCAAGTTTTCACCTACATCTACACGAACAATGCACCGACAACAGTATTCGTGTATTCGCTGCAAATATGCGATGCACCAGCAAACAAATTACAACGGCTTGTACCACAGCGATTGCCAGTATTGCTGATCGAGGTCGTAATAGTTTACCGGCTTCTTGCCGTCAAAATCAACTGGCAAAATGCCGAAACGCTTCATCTCCCGAAGATACTCCGAACGCGGCTGGAAGCCCGGCATATCAAAACGCTTCACCGTATCCAACTGCTCCTTCGCTCTTTGAATACCGGCTAAAATCGTTTGATAACGGGGATCATCCTTACCGGTTAATACTGCACTGCCGCAGGATTCATAACCGCCTGCCGACTTCGCCAACGGTCCCAAAAGCAAGACCGATTTTTCGGGATACGTCAAATCGTACAATAAATGCCGGGCATATTTGCGGCGGACATCGTTCGGATTCCGTCCGTCATTCCAATCCGCAATCCACCATGTATGAGCGATTTCGTGCGAAGCAGAAAGCGGCAGTAAACCGGCAGCACCCGGCGCAAGATTCTTGCTTGTATGGCACGAAACACAATTTTCTTTCAGCACTTTCTCCATCGCTTGCGTTTCCGTCCACTGCAAATCCTGCCGGTCAAGCGTGTTGACCGCATAACCGCCGACCATTCCGCTGCCTAAACCGGCATACGTTCCGAGATACGCTGCGCCGGTATCAATCCAAAGACGCAGCAGCGTTTTTTCCCGCTCCGTTAGTTTCGCATCGTAATGCGAACCGCTGCAATACAGCATTAGTTTGCTTGCCCCGCTGCCGAGTGTCCGCGGCGGATAATTGCCCTGCGGACGATTCCTGCCGTCAGCAACAAGCGATTTCGCCGTTATTGTGAAATAACTGATGGAGTACATCGGTCCCCGGTCGCCGACAAGTGAAACATTGCCGTCCCGCTTTTCCGGTGAATGACACGATATGCAATGCGCATCCCAAATCGGCTGAATATCACGCGGATAATCAATCACGTCGGGAATGTCCGTCGGCTTGTCCAGTTTATGACCGGCATAATCGACTCCCTTGTAATCGGCAACCGGCGTTATCGGACTCGGCGGACGGCGTGCGGCGGTCGGAGACTTGGAACTCCGCAGCGGTGTCGCTGTCCGTTCTTCGTGGCAGCCGATACAAGCCGTGTTTTCGCCCGGCATTACTGAAAGGAACGACTGCATCCGCTTCACCGCTAAATCGTCTTTGTCCAACGCGACGAAAAAGAATGCCCGCGTTGCCGGTAATTCAAAATGAGCCGAACCGTCCGGGTCAACCGGCACTGTGCCGACAACCCGTTCGAGCGTGAACGAACCGCCGAAGGTCATCGGTTCCATTCCGCCGGTGTAATGAATCGGCATCGGAAGTGTTTCGATGATGAGCAGTTTTTTGATTTCGCCGCGTTTTATGCCGGTCATATTCCG
>JAITOZ010000267.1 GCA_031289675.1 Planctomycetaceae bacterium | reverse complement strand
GCGGGCAATTACTTTGACGAGGATGCGGTGATGACGGGTACGAGTCACTACCCTTACCCATCACCGCGGGACGTTTGGGTTCATCCTTCGACACCCGGTATGGTTGATGTTTCCACCGGTGCTTGGGGCGACGGCGTTTCCTGCGGTGCGGCGTGTCCGAGCGATTTCGGCGTTTGGGGCAAACTGGGGACGATTGCCTGCGGCGAAGCCGTGGCAGTGCCATAATTAGTGGCAAGTGATTAGTGACTAGTGGCGAGTTATCCATTTCGACCGCAGGTCGAATTACTCGCCACTAGTCACTCGTCACTAGTCACTCACAACTAACCATAATACTTATGAAACATTTAACGACCATTACACTACTTATTGTTACACTAATGCTTTTCGGCTGCGGACAGAAGTTGCCGGACGGGATGCCTAAACTGTATCCGGTTACGATTACCATCATTCAGGACGGCAAGCCGCTTGCGGGGGCGAGTGTTGCACTCGCCCCGAAAAATGTTACTGCCGGTCAGCGTTACACGGCAGGGGCAGTAACGAATACATCGGGACAGGCGGTGATACAGACGCTCAGCAAGTATCGCGGTGCAGTGCCGGGCGAGTACCAGATTACTGTTCTCAAGACGGAATTTGAGGTCACACCGCTTGATGCGGCGGAGCGGGGTGTACCGAAGGGTATGGACAAAGACAATCCGTCTTTGCCGAAGGAAAGTATTGAGGGTTACTACACAGTGGATATGAAATACGGTACGGTTTCAACTTCGCCGGAAAGCATTACGGTTGAGCAGAAGACGAACCGCAAGACCAGTGATGTCGGTAAAGCGGTACGCCTGTCGTCTGTCAATGCATATAAAACCCCGAATTGACCGCAGCAGCAGTGTCCCAAAATCAGGTAGTGTTATAAATTTATTGAAATGAACGTTCACATACGGGAAAATAAGGGACTTCTACGACTCAATCAATAAATTCCTGACACAACCCAAAATCAGGGAACCGCGTAAAAAAGGCAGAACAGAATTGACAAAGGGAGAATGAAAGCGGACAATGACGGACAACTCAATTCTCAATCCCTCCCCCGCAAATGTTTATCTACGTTGTGAATGTCAGCGTCAAAGCGGAATTTGCCGAAAAATTTAAGGCGGAGTCCCTGAAAAATGCGCAAAATACGGTCAAAGAGCCGAACAATATCCGCTTTGACGTACTGCAAAGTCCCGATGACCCTTCAAAGTTCGTCCTCTACGAAGTTTATCAAGATGCCGCCGCTTTAGACGAACACAAGCAGACATCGCATTATGCCCGGTGGAAAGCGGCAGTTGACCCGTGGATGGCAGAACCGCGCAAGGCAGCCAAGTTGGAAGAAGTGTTCTTTACGGAGTAAGTACGAATAAATTATCGGGGAATATTATAGTTTTGTTTAATTTTTGCATTAGCAGATTGATGGAGTATTCGATCATATATTCTGCTTTTGAGCAGCATTTTGTTTTTCGTTGAAATCTTGCCTGAACGCTGTTATGCGCCGGATGAACCGCACAATCTCGGCATCGGGTAATTGGTAGGTACTCATATCTTGACTCTGCTCGACAGAATATAACTGCCCGGTGAAAAGAAGGTAACCCCAGATTTTAAGCAGCGAGGGAATAAAGATGCTCAAACTGTTACCGCAACATCCGGTTAACCGCATTCAGGACGGCTGAAGTACCGGCTTCGAGTGTATCCGTTGAAACGCCGTGACCGCGAAAAACCTCGCCGCCCCTGCTAAGCAAAACTGCCGTCTCCCCCTGAGCATCTTCGCCGTCCGTTACGCTCTGTACGGTGTATTCCTTGATGGACATATCCTGACCAGTCAATTCCCGTACCGCCAAAAATAACGCATCAATCGGTCCGTCACCGCTGCTCATTGTTTTGACATATTCACGTCCGTCCTTTTGCAGCGTCAACGTCAACGCCGGTTTCTTGCCCGTGCGGCAATGCAAATCATACGATACAAAAGACCAATCTGCCGCCGGAGACTGCGCCGCTGCCGGCGTTTTTTGCTCGTGTATCTGCTGCTGAATCAACGCCAGAATGTCTTCATCGTAAATGTTCTTTTTCCGGTCAGCCAGTTTCTTAAACTCCCCGAACACCTTGCTCAATTCATCGGCGTTCAAGTCGTAACCGAGCGTTTTTGCCCTGTCGGCTAATGCTGCTCTGCCGCTGTGCTTGCCGAGTACCAAATCCGTTTTTTGAAAACCGACATCTGCCGGACACATTATTTCGTAAGTTGTCGGATTCTTTAACATTCCGTCCTGATGAATTCCCGACTCGTGGGCAAACGCATTCTGTCCGACAATCGCCTTATTACGCGGCACTTTCAAACCGGTTACAGTTGACACCAACCGGCTGACCGGCACGAGTTTTTGCGTGATAATCCGTGTACCGGCATTGAACACATCGCTGCGTGTTTTCAATGCCATCACAACTTCTTCGAGCGAACAGTTCCCCGCCCGCTCGCCGAGTCCGTTGATAGTACATTCGACTTGTCCTGCTCCTGCCTGCACTGCCGCTAAACTTGTTGCGACTGCCATTCCTAAATCGTTATGATTATGTACACTGATAACGCAGCGGTCAATGTTCGGCACCTGCCTGAACAAACTGCGGATGCGTTCGTACATTTCGTTGGGCGTTGCATAACCGACGGTATCGGGAATGTTGACCGTCGCTGCCCCCGCTTTGATAACGGCTTCGACAATGCGGCAAAGATGGTCAATTTCTGTCCGCGTTGCATCTTCGGCGGAAAATTCGACATCGCTGCAAAATTGCCGGGCGTATTTAACACCGGCAACGGCGGCTTCGATATTGGCTTCCGGTGTCATCCGCAATTTGAATTCACGGTGAATGGGACTGGAAGCAAGGAATACGTGTATTCTTGGAACGGCAGCATTTTTTAATGCTTCGGCAGCCGCCTCAATGTCTTTGTTCACGCACCTGGCCAGAGAACAAATACTGCTGCCCCGAACGCTGTCGGCAACGGCTTTGACGGACTCAAAATCGCCGGGGGAGGCGACGGCGAAACCGGCTTCGATGATGTCAACGCCGAGTTCTGCGAGAGCGGAGGCAACTTGCAGTTTTTCTCCCAGATTCATACTTGCACCGGGAGATTGTTCCCCGTCCCGCAAAGTCGTATCGAATATCTTAATCGTCCGCATCGTCATAGTGTGTTCATTATACTCTACCCGCTGTGTACCGCAAGATGATAACGGGCGGTGAACGGCATACGGTCTCTGCGGACAATACTGCTATTTCGGACGGCTATTGCAGACGGTTATTTCAGGTTTTCCGTGTACCAATGGATGGCACGTTCGAGACCTTCGTCAAAATACACCAGCGGTTCGTAACTAATCATTTTTTTCGCCAGCGAAATATCAGCAAGCGAATGTTTGATGTCGCCGGTACGCTCCGGCAAATACTCCGCAGCAATCCCGCTGTTCATCAGCAATTTAAGTTTGCCGAGTATCTGATTAAGCGACACTGCCGAAGAACAGGCGATATTCATCGGTTTTCCGTTACAATTTGCTGCCGGAGCATTCGCCGCAAGCCAATTTGCAGAGCAAACGTTTTCTATGTAACAAAAATCGCGGGTCTGCTCACCATCGCCGAATACCTGCGGCTTTTGGTTGTGCAAAATGTTGCTCACAAACGCCGGAATGACCGCCGCATAAGCACCGAACGGGTCTTGACGCGGACCGAAGACATTGAAGTAACGCAGACAAAGCGTTTCAAGACCATAAGCAGCGTGATACGCCTGCATATACATTTCACAGGCAATTTTATTTGCTGCATACGGACTTATCGGCATCGGATTCATCGTTTCGGTTTTCGGCGACACCGGTTGGTCTCCGTAGGCACTGCTGGAAGCCGCAAAAACAATCCGTTTAATGCCGGCAGCACGCACGGCTTCCAGAACGTTAACCGTTCCGTTGACGTTATTGCTGTGGGCAAAAGACGGTTCTTTAACGCTTCGCGGCACGCTGCCGACGGCGGCTTCGTGAAAAACTGCCGTGACACCTTCAACAGCACGGTCAACGGTTTCCCTGTCGCGGACATCGCCTTTGACGAGCGTAATTTTGTCGAGAATGCCGGTCAGATTCTCCCATTTACCGGTCGAAAAATTATCGAGAACAACAGCATCGTGTCCTTTATCGAGAATGTAGCGGACTAAATTGGAGCCGATAAAACCAGCCCCGCCGGTGATGAGGTATTTCATTATATTGTAAAAATCAGGCAAAGATTGGACAAGGAACGTCCGTAATTATGTACTGTCCGGCGGACATTGTCAATATCAGAGACAACGAGGCGGGGATGCAAAAAATCTCATACCCCATCGCCCCTAAATCGGTCGCCATTTATAGCGGGAAATCTTGGGTGCGTAAAACTTTATCGGGTATTTTTTTTTGAAAATAATTTTTTAGAAATAATTTTTTGAACATAAGGTTTTCATTTGTCCGAAACCCTTATTTTCCCCGGTACCCTTAATGGCACAGGTTGCCATTCATTCTTTCCCCCTTATTTGTAAATTAAGGGAATAAGGGTAAGCGTTTGGAGACGTATTACTATTAAGGGTGCGGAAAAAGCAAACTGGAGACAGGATGAGTCAAACTG
>JAITOZ010000196.1 GCA_031289675.1 Planctomycetaceae bacterium | reverse complement strand
AGTCCGTAAAGTTGATAGACGATTTCGTTGATTTTGTTTTCGTAGTGGGCTATTTTATCTTCGATTCGTTTGCGTTCAGATAATATCACGCCCTCTTTGGCAGCGTAAGACTGCAAAAGTTGCTCAACACTGCGCACAATATCGCCGTACGTTTTTTTGCCGGTCTTGTCCGATAAATCAAGCAGCGGAATCGGAATTGATGCAAGTTGGTTTTTTTGAATATGCGGGAACAATGTATCATCATTAACGTAAATGTTTTTGAACCAAAAATTGACCGCAGGGGAATTGAGTATCCCAAGCAAAAAATGTAAATCAATTTTATCGTTGATGTGAACATTATAGACGACATTCGTATTATAGTATCCAAACGTATCCACCGCAAATTCTATTTTGTTGGACACAAATTTCGTAACCAATTTAGGCGTTTTCAAAAAAATGTCTTTTGTCTTAAACACCTGCGGGTCGCCGTCAAAATCCGGTTGGACATAGTAGCCGCCTTCTGTAATTAAATATCTTTTGATGTTTTCTCCCCTTATCATTTTATACTTACTTTTTTTCTTACTGATGAGCGGATGATTGAAACCGCACTCAAAGCCCCTCGTTATTGTACAAAAATCGCCAAGTTCCGCATACCGGCACTCTTGAATTTTTTTGATAATCTGTAAGGTTTCTTTTCGTAACAGAAAAGGAAATATCGAAAAGGGCATACTGTCAGCCGTTTTGATATTGATTTTCTGTATAAATTGTAATTCATTTGCTTTGTCAAAGCGGCACACTTTGATTCGGGTATTTTTGGATTTTGACGCAATAATAATGTTGGCTTCTACCGAGGCTTGCTTAAAAGGCGTTCCGGCATCGACATACGATTCAATTCGCAGTTTTGAGAGATAAAATTTGCGCAGCGGTTGAAAATTTTCATTTGTTGTCATTCTCTTGGGCATAATAAATCCGTTCAATCCGCCGTCCTGCAAGAGTTTTTCCGCACGCTCTACGAACAAAGCATAAATATCATACTGTCCTGTTGCCAGTTGATAATGCTCCTTAAAATACGGTTTGGTCAATACGTTAAAGTCGGTCGTCCGAATACTGACATACGGCGGATTGCCGATGACGGCATCGAAGCCGCCCTGCTCGAACACTTTGGGAAACGCCCGCTGCCAATGAAACGGCTTAATCGTCCGCTCATCGCCGAAGTCCCCCGAATCATAAATATCCGTGTCAACGAGACTATTTCCAACACAGATATTAGAGTCAATGTTGGGCAAAATCCGCTCTTTATAGAGCAGCGATGTCTGGATGCTTGCCTCCGTCTCGCCCTCCATTCCCTTTACCAATAAACTCCATTTTGTTATTTCGGCGGCAATCATATCAATATCTACGCCGAAGATATTGTTACACAAAATCCGCTTCTTCTCCGATGCGGTCAATTTTCCCGAAGGCGTTAGCAAATCGGTCTTACGTCCCTTGGAAGGTTCACAATGCTTTTGATAATAATCCTGATGCCAGTCGAGCAAAAACTGATACGCACCTAACAGAAAACTGCCGCTGCCGCATGCCGGGTCAACAATTTTAATTTTCGTAACTTCTTTCGGCGTTTTATATTCTATCAATCTGCCGACCGTATTTTGAACAATATAATCGACAATGTACTGCGGCGTATAATACACGCCGCCCGCCTTTTTTACCTCCGGCTTTTCTTCGACGACCGCATTATGTTCCGGTGTCAGCCGGATTGTCTTGCCCAGAAAATGTTCATAGATATTCCCCATAATTTCGACTGGAATTGCCGAAAAATCGTAAGGACTCGGATAGTACAAATTTTTAACAATGTCTTTAATGACATTATTTTTTATCGTTATTCCCCCGCTTACCTTATCGGTATTGAAATTAAATAAACCGGAATTGTACTTTTCATCGGCACGTTCAAAGAGCGTGAACAGTTTTTTGTAACATTCATCGGTCCCTGATGTCGCTGCCGCCCGCTGAACATTGCCGTAGGGTTCAATTCTCCTGTCTTCTGCAATGCGGAGAAACACCAGCCGGTCAATCGTTTGCTGTACAACAAAATTAAGGTCTTCTGCTGTAATATCCGGGTTATTGCGGCAAATAGATTGTGCCAACAGCATCCGCCAATCTTCAATCAGCAGGAGGAATTTTTGGTCAACGGTTACGTAACCTTTCTCGAACTGGTCGCTTTGGACAAATTTATCCAGATTCCCCTTGGGAATGTTTTCTCTTGCAAAAGTATTCCAGAGAAAATCAAAACAGTCTTCGTATTCAATCAGTCCGAATTTTCCGCCGGTATAATTTTGATACGTGAAATACGCAACTCTTGTTTTATCCGGCGGGTCATTAACATTCGGTTCGTGCCGGCAATCATAGACGGCAAATTCTTTGAAATTGGTAAGAATACTGACGGGTAAATTGGAACTCCACGCGTACCGCCGCAACTGATAGGCGGGTTCTTTGGTTTTACCGAGATGAATACCCGGTTTTTTTGCTTCGACGAAAAACAATCTGATTTTTTCGCTGCCCAGACGAAAGGTGTAATCCGGGGCTTTGGCGGCACCGTCAATTTGGACTCTTGCCTCATAGACAACGTCCCGATAGACTTCGGAGTGTCCCTGTTCGTTGTCGATGTCCCAGCCTAACGCCTTGAAAAACGGATTGACAAAATCCTGCCGGGTCTGCGACTCATTATAGCCGGGGTCTTCATAACTCTGACTCTGCGAAGCAAATTTCTCAACAAGTTCGGCAATCTGCTGCCGGGAGGATTCTTTATCCATAAGAGAATTCTAACACGGAAATTCCGTCAATTCAAGAAGAAACAGTAAATAAAAGGTCTTCGGTACGCACAAGAGTACCGTCTTTATCGAACCATTTGACTTCAGCGAAACCTTTGATTCCAAGCATTGTAATCTATTGTTGGGAGTTTTCTGTAATGGGAACCTCCTAAAACCCCTGTATTGCCGGACACATTGCAGCGATACGTTATAATTAGCCGCATCTCAATATTTTTCACAGGGACACTCCGATGCCTATGCCGCTCTTTCAGGAACAAACGACGTTCCTCATCATCGACAGCATTTCGTTCCGCGACTTTCCCGGCATCTGTTTGCATTCTATCATTCCCCCCAAGATGTTGATGCGGCGCGGACGAAGAAAGGAGACGAGAATCATTTCGGTTATAAAAATCATATTTTGGCGGATGTGTTTTGGAAGATAATACGGGGTTACGGTGTAACAACGGCATCGGTTCACGACAGCAATGTCTATCTGGCTTTTTATCCTGCAAAGACGGCCGAGGATAAGGCACAGCCGCTGACGGGAGAACAGAAACAGAGTAATAAGGCGAAGTCGCAGGTGCGTTGCCGGATAGAACACGTGTTCGGCGAGCAGAAAATGCGGATGGGTGATGAGGTGTTGCGAACAATAGAAATGGCGAGGGCGAAGTTGCAGATAGGTTTGCGGAACACGGTGAGTAATATGTGTCGGTTAGTGAGTTTAATGACAGGCTGTTGCCGAATTCGCAAGGCGGTCTTGACGATGATTTGCCGGAAGTTTTCAGAAGAAATCACGACGGTTGCG
>JAITOZ010000126.1 GCA_031289675.1 Planctomycetaceae bacterium | reverse complement strand
GGCGGTAAAACCGCATTCAAAAAATCAATAAGCAAATCCTTATTCGACTCCTCGCCGAATAACTTCTTGAAACCAAAATCCGTATAAGGATTAATATAACGGGACATAATGCAATTCCTCCTTCGCGTGTCTATTTTAACGCCTTTCCCGCCCGAATAACAGCGGCAGTCACTCATGTCACCTGCAAAATCGTTTTTAATCGCGAAGACGCGAAGGACACGAAGAAGAGAAGAAATGGAACATAAGATAGACTCCTTTCTGCCGCAAAAAGGCGCGCCGCTGGCACAAAAAGACTCCTTTCTGCTGCAATTCCCCGCCGCTAACCACTAATTCCCCGCCGCTCCCCTTTGCCTACTTTGCCTGACCGGAAGGGGGCTGGCGGAAAGAGAGAGTTTTTCCGTTTTTTTTCTTTACAGCCCCCGACAAATTTTTATGCACCCGTCAAGAACATTTTTGCGTATTCCTTTGGATTTGTTCTTGACGCGGACAGGAAATTTTATTAAAGTTCCCTACAAATTTTGCCGATTGAACGGGTTAGGTAAATTGCGTTCACTTTAACTATATTGACGATTATGAAGAGTATGCTGACTTGTTTGCTGGTTCTCCTCACGGGAACATTCACCCTAGCGGAAGAATCTACACCATCCATTGCGTACGGAGTCTATGTCGATGGTGAAGGGGTACAGACCGTTGATAATGTTGAAGTAGCGACAGACGACAGTACAGTTACAGTTACCGGGACGATAGAGGCAGTGACAGAGACAGAGTCTGTTCCTGTTGCCGGTTTTGTAGTGAACGGTACAAGCAGTTATGTGTTCAATGTGGAAGACGGTATATCCCTTTCTGGAAACACGTCGAATCCAATGATGGGATTCTTCTATGTAACCACTTCAGCGGACTCTCCCTTCGCAGGGATATTGAATGCCGGAACCATCACGGTTGCGAATGCAAGCGGTCTTGCTGCCGGACTTAATTTTGCGGTCATTGGCTCGGACAGTGGTTCGTTTGCGGACGGTGCGGCGATTACCGGTATTATCAATGCCGAAACCATCACGGTAACCGGCGGCTCTTCAGGTGAATCAGCCGGTCTTTATGCAGGAAAAATCGGAAAGAACGGCTCGGTTACACTCGGCGATATTACCGTTACAAGTAGTTCAGAGGATAATGGGGCTTACGGTGTTCATCTTGCCGACGGCGGGCTGGAAAAAGCCGAAGAAACGAAAGGAGGAGAAGACGATGGAGCAGCGCAAGCAGGCGGACAATTAACAACCGGCAACATCCGTGTTAACAATAAATCAGGTGCTTATGGTATCTCCATAACGGGAGAAGGATTTGATGAAGGACAGTTAAATATCAACGGTACAATAGAGGTTACATCTTCTGGAGCGGATGCAGTCGGTGTCGAATTAGAAAATTCCGGCGAAACCTATTTGACCGTCAAACATAATATTGATGCAGCGGCTGCCGGCAACGCTTACGGTATCCGTTCTGCCGATGGCGATAACAAAGGCGACACGCATATTACGCTGGATACTTCATACGAAACAGAGGAATCGGGAAAGTTACGCATCACGGCAAGCGGAGGAGAGAGTAAGGAAAGTACCGGTATTTATCTGCAAGGCAGCGATGATTCCGTTACCATTGCAGGAAGCAATACATTTACGAATGACGGCAGAGCATTTGTTCTTTCCGGTGTGGAAACACTCAAAATCAAAACCAATACAACATTAGCGAAAGGCAGCACACGCGGTACTGCTACCGGCACCGACACCGACACTGCAACGGAGATTGCAGACAATAAAACGCTGCAAGTCAACGATACGTGGTTCGGCGGCGGGAATCAGGTGATTAGCGGCGATGACTATAGTTGGCTTATCATTAAAAACGAAACAACCAGCACCAGCGAAGAGGAAGAAGCTACTGAAGAAACGGCGGAAGATGACGGAACTTACGGCACCGTGAAGTCGTTAACCTTTCAAGGCGGTAATATCGTCTTTGAAGCCGGTGCGATGCTGGCAATAGAGTGCGCAGATAAAGGCGTTACGATTAAAGACAATGCGTATGTGGTATTTAATTGGGACGGTCTGTATCCCGAAAGCGAGGAGGACCTTTCTCATTACGGCGGTGTTTTTTCGACAAACACCGCACCGCTTAATATTCATATTGACGGCGGTATTGTGGAATTGAACAATTCGGCGGAGGACCCTTCAAACATTTGGTATGTTGATACTTATGATATTTTGATAGGCGACAGCGGAGCCAAGGTCGTTGTGGACAACGGGACGGTTGCCGCCAGGTACTTCGGCAATGAGGAGGCTAGCACTGGCGGTTTAACCAAATACGGTGCCGGAACACTCATCATCGGCGGTTCAGCCGAACACGACGGCGAAAACGAAAGCGGATTACACATTGCCGGTACGCTCGCAATCGAGAATGGGACTGTCAAACTGGGAAATCGTGAAAACCCCGCCGATGAATCAATCGAGTGGAACGACGAGGATACATACTCCGGTTTTAACACAGTCGGTCAAATTATCATCGGTCAAAACGGAACACTGGACTTGGGACACGGTGCATTGGTGTGCATAACCGGCACCGAAGAAGACGAAGAAGGCGAAGGCGAAGAAAGTCTGTCGCCGAAATACAACGTAATTGTGGAAGGAACACTGCGGGTTGCCGCCGCACAAGGCGCGGGAATTTATAAAGGTACCGCCTCCGCGCATGAGCCTAATGCAGATACGGAACTGTATATTAACGGCGGAACTATAGAAATCTATGGTACGTACGAAGATGTTGATGATAACGGGAGCGGGTATTTTAATGCCGAGTCCGTGAACGCAACGGTCGGCGGAAGCGGAGCAAAAATCAATATCGCCGGCGGCGCGGACACAGAGTTTGCTATCGGCACGGTAACGGGAACAGAGGGCGGCAACGTTGTCAAAACCGGTGCCGGCGGTTTGGTTGCCGATGACGTTAATCTCGGAACCGGCATTTTTGCCATTGAGGCGGGAAAGGTTGTATTCAACGGCGATGTTACCGCAGCCCAAGTCTTTGCGGGGAATACCGTCGTTAAAGGTGAGGGCGGCGGGGAGGACACGATAATGAATTCCTCCGTCACATTTGAAAGCGAAACAACAGGTATCGGTCTATTAACAAGTGTTGCGGGTTCAACGATTACCGCAAAAGACGATCAGACATTCGGCTCGGTGGATATTGCCGGTGAGTACCTAGGCGAGGACACCGATTTGACCATCACGAATGACGGTGATGCTGTCAGCCGTATTGCCGGTACGATAGACCTTGGTGATGACGGTACATTTACAGTCAGCGGCGGTACTCTGTATTTGACCGTTTATGGTGGCGAAGCGTCTCCGGTTATTACCGCCGGTGATGTGGTTTTAGAGGCAAAAAAAATCATCCTGCTCACACCGGATCAGACAGCCGGTACAAAGCAAAAATATACAGTGATTGATAGTGATGAAGGCACGATTAGTAATGACGAACTTGCCTTGTTTGCATTGGACAATGCCTTAAAACGTCAAAGCGTAGAACTCGGTTCGGTCCTCGTCACCGTTGACTTATTGACGCTTGATCAGTATTTTGCGGAACAAGGCATTCAGAATGCCGGCAACGTCGGCAATATTGCGGATCTGATTGATGCGTATGGAGACTCCAACACGGAATTCAGAGGAGGATTAGAAGAATTAAGTCACAGCGAATTTAATGCCGTTTTACGCAATATGCTCGCCGGTGAATTGGTATCCGATGCGGCGCGGTTGACGATGTCGCATCCGTGGCGGTATATTTTCCGTCATCTTGACAGTGCGGGCATCAATGCGCCGGGAGATGCTTCGCTACTCGGTCAAAACAAGGAAGGTTTTAATACTTGGCTGGAATTTTACGGTTCGTCCGAAAAAGGCAGCGGCAATGCGTCGGTTTTCAGCGGTTATAAAGCATCCCGGTGGGGAATGATGCTCGGAGGCGATGTTCAGATTTATTCCCGCTGTGTTGCCGGTGTGGTTTTCGGTTACGCCAGCCCCAGCATTTCTAATGAACTCGGCAAGGTCAGCGCACAGGATATTTCGTTCGGAGTCTATGTCGGCACGCCGTTACAAGGCAGTTTCAGCAGTAATTTAATGCTGGGTTACGGCGACCAGAGTTATACTTACCGCGGTGCCACCGGCAATAAGACAGACTTCAACGGAAACACGGTATATGCCAGTTGGGAATTGTCGCGGCACTGTAACGTATCGGTTTTCGAGTTGAAGCCGCTTGCCGCGTTTGACTTCCAAGCAACGGCGATGGACGGATTCACGATACCGGATTTATCACAGACGCTTACTCCGAAGGATATGAATTATTTTGCCCTGCGGCTTGGAGTGAACGGCAAATGGAAGCAGTTACACACGCGGTTGCAGTATGCACATCAACTGGCCGGAGATGATTTTGCGGAGACAAGAGTATCGTTCATCAACGGTACAGGAAGTACGGCACTCCGAAGTGTACAATGGGGCAAAGATTGGTTTAACGCAGGGGTTGGAGGCGAGTTGTGGGGCAATTCGCTGCATTGGAAGTTCTTTGCCGATTACGATTTTGAGGCAAATAACAACACAACAGCGCACACCGGTTCGCTCAAAGCCGTGTTCACATGGTAGGATAGGAATACGCTTCATAGTCCGTTTTACCGGCGGACTATGGACGTTTTCCGTATCTTCTGTATCTTGGAACACAACACAAAAAATTCTTCTGCACCTCTGTCGGGGACGTTGATTTGGTACAATTTTGGTACAATGGCGGTATTCACCGATGTAAAACTGACAGGAAAATTGAATGTCTGTTCCCTTTGTTCATCTCCATTGCCATACTCACTATTCGCTTCTCGACGGAGCGGGGAAAATTAAGGATTTACTCAAACGGGCAAAGGAACTCGAAATGCCTTCGCTCGCTATCACCGACCACGGAAATCTTTACGGTGCATTAGAGTTTTACCGCGAGGCAAACGACATCGGCATCAAACCCATCGTCGGGTATGAAGCATACATTGCTGTCGGAAGCCGGAAAGACAAAACCGGCGGTTCACAAAGAGAGTCCAGCAATCATCTGACACTCCTCGCTGTCAACACAACCGGTTACAAAAACCTGATTAAAATGGCTTCCGTCGCCAATCTCGAAGGTTTTTATTTCAAGCCCCGTATCGACAAAGAACTCCTTGCCGAACACAATGAAGGCATCATCTGTTTGAGCGGCTGTGCATCGAGCGAATTGTCCCGCATTCTTTCCGAACAAAAACCGGACAGTTCCGAACGTGCCAAAGCCGTTGCTTCCTGGTACAAGGATATTTTCGGCGACCGGTATTATATCGAACTGCAATACAACGGTTTGGAACTTCAGGAAACTATTCTTGAAGGCAGCGTCAAAATTGCCGGAGAACTCGGTATTTCTGCCGTTGCAACAAACGATGTGCATTACGTTTACCAGAAAGATGCCAAATCGCAGGGAATTCTTATTTGTGTGAATACGGGAAAGACGCTCAACGACCCGAACCGGATGCAATTCGACAGCGATAAATTTTATATGCGCAGCGGCGAAGAAATGCTTCGGGCTTTACCCGGTCAGGATGATGCTATCCGCCGCACTCTTGAAGTTGCCGGACGGACGGACTTACAACTTGATATGAAGCAGCGGTACTTTCCGGTTTTTATGCCTCCTGACGGTAAAAATTCCGATGATTATCTTCGGCAACTCTGTATTGAAGGTTTGAAACAGCGTTATGCGGACAATCCTCAACGTTGCCAAAACGGCGGACTTTCCGAAGAGGTGTCGGCAAGACTGAATAGAGAACTTTCGGTGATTACGAAACTCGGTTTTGCGAATTACTTTCTCATTGTTTGGGATTTTGTTCGGGAGGCGGAAGAACGGGGAATTCACCGGACGGCAAGAGGCAGCGGTGTCGGGGCAATCGTGTGTTACGCCTTGAATATGTCGCACGTCTGTCCGTTGGAATTCGATTTGCTCTTTGAGCGGTTTCTCGACGAAAGCCGTGCCGAGGCGCCTGATATTGATATTGATTTCGACCAAGACCGGCGGGGGGAGATTCTCGATTACGTGAAAAACAAGTACGGCGAGTCGGTTGCGCAACTCGGAACGTTCGGAACAATGGCGGCGAAAGCATCAATCAAGGATGTCGGACGTGTTCTCGATTTGCCGATAGCCTTCGTCAACGAGATTACAAAACTCGTGCCGGATACACCGAAGATTACGCTGGATAAAGCATTGGCGGCGAGCGAGGAACTGAATAAACGTTACGAAAATGAAAGCAGCGTTACCGAACTGATTGATTATGCAAAAGGCATTGAGGGTTTAGCCCGTCAGACCGGTGTTCACGCCTGCGGTGTTGTGATTGCCGACAAACCGCTTAGCGAGTACGTTCCGCTCCAGCACGATAAAGACAAGAACATTGTTACGCAATGGCAGGGTATTGATGTTGAAAAGGCGGGTTTGCTCAAAATGGACTTTCTGGGCTTGCGTAATCTGTCGATGCTTGCTAACGCCGTCCGGCTGATAAAAGAAACGGCGGGCAAAACGCTTGACCCGTACAAGTTTATTCTTGACGACCGGGAGACGTACGAATTGCTTCAGCGGGGCGAAACGAAAGGCGTGTTTCAGTTGGAAGGCGGCGGTATCCGGGAACTGCTTCAGCGGATGAAGCCGGATAACTTTCGGGACATTATCGCCACGCTGGCACTGTACCGTCCGGGACCGTTGGAAGGCGGTATGGTTGACCAATACGTTAACGTGAAACACAAAAAAAACAAAGCGGCGTACGACCATCCGGTTTTGGAGGAAATTCTCGATGAGACAAACGGCGTGATGGTCTATCAGGAACAAATTATGCGGATTTTGAACAAACTCGGAGAGATTCCGCTCGGCAGTGCATACGCTTGTATCAAAGCGATCAGCAAGAAAAAAGATTTCAGTAAGTTTCGCGAAGACTTCGTCAAAGGGGCTGGAAAAAACGGATTGAAGGCGGACAAAGCGGACGGAATTTTTGAGTTGATTATCAAGTTCGCCGGTTACGGTTTTAATAAGTCGCATTCCACGGCGTATGCTTTGATTGCGTATATGACGGCGTACTTGAAAGCGCATTATCCGCTTGAGTTTATGGCGGCACTGCTTTGCAGCGACATATCGGGGCGCAACTTTTCCTCAAAGGATGCGACGGCAGAACATATTGAGGACTGTCAGCGGATGGACATTGACGTTATCCCGCCCGATGTGAATACGTCGAAGCCGCTTTATACAATCGTTGACGGAAAAATCGCCTTTGCGTTGACGGCAATTAAGTCTTGCAGCGGAAAAGCAGCGGAAAAACTCGTTGCGGAAAGAGAGGCAAACGGCAGATATACGAGTATTTTTAATCTCTGCGAACGGCTCGGCAACAAGACGTGTAACAAGGCGATGCTGGAATCGTTGGTTAAAGCCGGTGCGTTTGATTCGCTCGGATGTAAGCGGTCGCAACTTTTTTCGGCGATTGATGCGGCATTAAAAACCGGTCAGAGTGCTGCTGCCGATGCCGCCAGAGGTCAGAAAGGTTTGTTCGGAGCCGATGATGACGAACCTGTAACAACAAAGTCGGCACCGGTATCTTCGGGCTTGCCGGATGTTGCCGAATGGAACGATAGAGAAAAGGCGGCAAATGAAAAAGAGGTGTTAGGTTTCTATCTTTCTGCAAATCCGCTTAAAGAATATGAACCTATTTTCAGTATGTTTCGGACGCACCGCTCTCTTGAAGCGGCTGTATCGAAAGACGGAACGAACGTTTGTTTGGCGGGAACGGTGAACAACATAAAATTGGGACAGGGCAAAAATCCGAAGCCGGGCAAGGCGAACACGTATGCGATGTTCGATTTTATGGATTCGGAAGGGTCGATACGGACGATTGTTTGGGCGGAGACGTATGCTCTCTATCAGGAAAAAATGAAACCGGATTCCGCTGTTTTTATGCGGGGACGCATTGACCGGAGCCGATGTCAAAGCAGCGATTCGCCGGACGGTAACTTTATCGCCGATGAAGTGATTGCCGTCGAAGATGCCCCGAAAGAACTTGCTGTAGGGGTGCATATTACGTTCGATGAAAAGACGCATACGGCGGAAAGCGCTTCTGCCGTGCATACGCTCTTAAAAAAGCAAGCCGTAAGCGAGAATACTGCACCCCGCGAGGTAACGCTTTCCGTTCGTTTGCAGCAGGGCGGCGTGGCGGTGATGCAGGGAATTAAAATGCCGGCAGCGGTAACGCCGGAGTTGGAAAAAAGTGTAACAGCATTACTCGGCAGAGGTTCGATGCAGGTG
>JAITOZ010000106.1 GCA_031289675.1 Planctomycetaceae bacterium | reverse complement strand
GTACGGTCCCGTTATGTTGGCGGCGGAGTTCGATTCAAGCGATTTGAAAAAGAGCGATTATTGGGATAAACACGATAATGGGGGAAAGCGGGCGACTGTTGCTCAGCAAGTTTCGCTTGCACGGATTCCGGTACTCACCGGTACGCTGGACGACATTGCGAAAAAGACGAAAAAGGAATCCGCCTCGCCGTTACGGTTCAAAATCGAGGGAACGGATTACACATTGATACCGTTTAATCGGATTCATTACAGCCGGTACATCGTTTATTTTCCGCACGGCACTGCCGAAGAATTGCAGAACAATGCTAATCAGAGCCGCAACCGGCAAGTTGCGAATGAACTTGACCGCAAAACGGTTGACCGGATTGTGATTGCCGATGACAAATCGGAGAAACTGCACAAGATTGAGTCAGTTAATTCCGCAAAGGGACCGAACTTCGGACAAACATGGCGGCACGCGGAGAAAGGCGGCTATTTTATGTACGAAATGAAGAGTCTGCCGGACAAGCCGCAGGAATTGTATTTCCTCTTTGACGGACGTGATTTCGGTGCAAGAACGTTTGCAGTGCAAATTGACGGCAAAACGATTGTAACGATTGACCATTCCAAAGCGGTGAGTCAAGAGTTGTATCCGTTCACGGTTCCGATTCCGCCGGAACTGACGAAGGGCAAGGAAACGATAACGGTCAAATTGCAAGCCCAACGCGGACACACCGCCGGCGGAATCTTCGATTTGCGTGTGTTGAAATAGGGCAACTGCGTAAATCTAACAAAATAAAACGCAGAATTTTACGCGGTTTTTTCAAACTTCGGCAGTTACCGAATGTGTTCTCTGATATTAAAATGTTAGAGAACACATCCATCATTATCCATTCCTTCCGTTGTTCCATTTTCATTCTCCTTATTATTTTTTGCTGCTTATTCCGCTGGTCTATCTTGTTATCCAAATCAAGTTTCGGCGTAAAAAGACCGGCATTTTATTTAGTAACGTTGCGTTACTGCGGCAGGTGCCGGTGACGTTCGTTCAGCGTTTTGCCCGATACGTGCCGTATCTGCTTTATTTCAGCATCGTCCTTTGTATCATTGCGTTAGCCCGACCGCAGTACGGCAGGGAACAATATCGCATCCGCAGCAGCGGCATTGCTTTGATGATGTGCGTTGACCGCAGCGGTTCGATGGCAGCCATCGACTTTGAAATCGGCGGTAAGCCCGTCAACCGGCTTGAAGCCGTCAAACAAACTTTTCGGGACTTCGTGTCTGGAAACACGCTGGGGAATACGGTGCTTGCCGGCAGGAATGACGATTACATCGGTTTGCTGGCGTTTGGCGGTTATGTCGATACCCATTGTCCGCTGACTCTCGACCATTCGACATTGCTGGAAATGCTCAATCAAATTCAGTTGCCGCAGTACATTGTGCAGGAAAGCGGCGCACCTGTCGATAAAAAACTTTTTGCCGAAGAAAGTGCGACGGCAATCGGCGATGCGATTGCGCAAGGCGTTGACCGGTTAAAAGATGTTCCCTCTGCCGGCAAAGTGATTATTCTTCTTTCAGACGGCGAACAAACATTCGGCACGTTATCGCCGCAGGAAGGAGCAGAAACGGCAAAGACATTCGGCATTAAAATTTACACTATCGGCATCGGCAGGAACGGCGAAGCACCGTATCTTATGACCGACCGATTCGGCAGGCAGCAGATTGTCAGCCAATACACATCAATAGACGAATCCGCACTGCAAAACATTGCCGAAATGACCGGCGGGGCTTACTATAATGCGAGCAGCACAACAGCATTGGAACAGGTGTATAACCAGATTGACAAACTCGAAAAGACGCAGCACGAGGGACGCAAATACACTCAATACGGCGAATGGTACCGGTATCCGCTGCTGTGCGGACTGTTGCTGCTCGGTCTCTACGTTGTGTGCAGGTCTCTCTTGTCCGGCAGCCTTGTTGTCCAGTGACAGATCCGCATTATCCAGCCGTCCGGTACAGTTTTGCCCGGATATTTTCCGCCAAACGAACCTGTTCCCCGTCTGTTCAGCGTATGTCCTGCGAAAATTTGAGCGAGTTGACTCATTCGGTGAATGTTTGATCGGTGATACGGTTATTGGACAAGTTGTTAAAGGTTCATGCGCTGGAACTCCATACGCTCCTGTCCGAAAACTTTCATATACCAAAATTACCATTTTCAAAAGGACTGAGGGATATACAAAAAACGATTGTGCAGCATTGGCACATCGTCTTGTTTCTGCGTATGTCCAAACCACAATACCTCTCTTGCGTTTTTATTTTCTTTGCGGTATCATAACACGGACGGAGGTTTCACAATGGTCGTTTTGTGTATTTTTAATGTATCCGTCGCGAAGCCGCAAAAGATAGGAAGAGGATAGAAAAAACAAACCCTGCGTTCTTCGCGTCTGCGCGGTTAAAAACAAAATGAAATAACTTTGCATCACCAACAACACTTACAAACCTACATAGACAACAATGACTGATACTAATCCTCAATGCGGTTGTTCCCGGCGTAATTTCCTCAAAGGCGGCGTGCTTGCCGCTGCTGTTCCCGCTGCCGCCGCTGCCAGCTTTTATGCCGGTTACAATGCAACTCACGGACATCCCATCCGCGCCGGTGTGGTCGGAACCGGCGACGAAGGACAAGTCCTGCTCGGCGCAATCAATCCCGATTACATCGAAGTCAAATCCATCGCCGATATTCGCCCCTACAATCAGCACAGGGCTTTTTACGGCGACGTTTCCTCACCGGCGGCTCTGAAAGCCCGGCGGGGACTGCTCGCCGTCTATGACTGGAAAACCGAAAGCCGGGCGCGGAAAAACATTAAAGTCTATACCGATTATCGGGAACTCATCAACAATGCCAAAGCGGACGGCATCGAGGCTGTCATCATCGGTTTGCCGCTGCATCTGCACGCACCGGCAGCCGTCTATGCAATGCGGCAAGGACTGCACGTCCTGACCGAAAAATTAATGGGACACAGCGTGGCGAATTGCAAAGAAATGGCTCGTGTTGCCGCCGAAACACATAAACATTTGGCAACCGGACATCAACGACACTACAATATTCTGTATCAAGAGGCCGTTGACCAGATTCGGCGGGGACTCTTGGGAAACATCCATTACATCCGCGCTCAGTGGCATCGGAACAATGCGCCCGGCGGTGATAGTTGGCAAATGCCGATGCCCAAAGAGATTAAGCCGGCCGACTTGCAGGCAGAGCGGCTCAATCGGGAACTGACATCTTGGAAGCGGGAACTGAACAATGCCCGCGGTCCCGCCATCGAAGAGTGGGCGAAGAAGGTCGCCCTCAAAGAAGCGCAGATAGCCGACCACGTTTTGGCATCCGGCGGAAAGTACCTCGATTTAGACTTAAAGTCTGCCAAAGATTACGGTTACGAAGACGGTGTTTTCGAGGGGGGCGGCGAAAAGTACGAACGTCCCGCTGCCGAAGAGTTGCTCCGTTGGCGGCTCTGGCGGCGCACCGGAGGCGGCTTGATGGTCGAACTCGGTTCGCATCAACTTGATGCGGCAAGTATTTTTCTGGCGGCAAATCGGGATTACTGCCTCGACCAAAGCGGCAGTGCTGCCCCGCGGGGCGAAAAGGTGCATCCGCTCAAAGTCCACGTTTCGGCAAACCGGAACATTTTCCAACTGGACAGAGAAGCGAACGACCATATTACAACACTCGTGGAGTTCCCCGCACCAGATTACAACGACAAGACACCGGCAGGACGCAAACGGAAGATTTGTGTACAGTATTCAACGATTAACGGCAATGGTTTCGGCGGATACGGCGAAATTGTTTATGGAACAGACGGCACGCTGGTTTTGACAACGGAAAGCGATTCGGAACTCTTCCGCAGCGGTGATGCAGGAAGCAAAGTATCGGCAAAGGCGGAAGCGGCACTGGACACACAGTCGAGCGGACCGGCACAAGCATCGGCGGGCGGCGCGGCAAAGGCGGAAATCAGCAGGGGATATACAGAGCAACTGGAACACTGGGCGTGGTGTATTCGGGTCAATCCGAACAATGCTGATGCAGCATTGCAGCCGCGCTGTAATCCGAAAGTGGCACTGGTCGATTCGGTAATTGCTCTTGTTACCAATATCGCTGCCGATGAAGGAAAGAGCATTACTTTTGAAGAAAAATGGTTCGACCCCTTTGACGATGCCACACCGGAGACGGACATTCTCAACGACCCGAAAGGCAAGCCGGATTTGAACAAGACGATGTACTCGGTCTGACCGCTCATCAAAAATGAAACGTACTATTGCCGGAAAACGTGTTCTGTTAACCGGTGCCTCGTCGGGTATCGGGGCGGCGTTGGCTGTGCAGTTGGCTTCGCAAGGAGCCGGTCTCATACTGTTGGCTCGGCGTAAAGACCGCCTTGAACACGTTGCCGGACAGATTGCACAGCAAGCGCAGAGCGTCAATAAGCAGAGTGTCAATAAATTGACCGGCAACATTGCCGCCGGTAAAATAGAAATCATCGCCGGAGACGTTACCGATGCGGCGGTTCGGCAGCGTGCGGTTCAGGCGGCGCAGGAAAAACTCGGCGGTCTTGATTTTCTGATAAACAATGCCGGTGCCGGTGCAACGGCATTGCTGGAAAAGACAACGCAGGAAACCGTCCGCAGACTCTTTGAGGTCAATTTTTTTTCGGTTTTGGAATTGACGCAACTGGCTCTGCCGCTTCTTAAAGAGGGTTCTCAAGCGATGGTTGTCAATTTAAGTTCGATAGTGGGTTTGCGGGGCGTGCCGCATTACGGAGCGTACGGAGCGGCAAAGTTTGCCGTTGCCGGTCTATCGGAAACGATGCGGGCGGAGTTTCACCGATATGGTATTGATGTTTTAACAGTGTGCCCCGGAACAACGCAGACGGAATTTTTCGATGTGCTGTATCAGGCAAGCAGTGCGCCGGATATGCCGGTGCATAAGGCGGTAACGCCGCAGTATGTTGCCGAACGGATTATTAGGGCGATGGAGAGCGGTCGGCACAAGATTGTACCGTATTTTCAGGCAGTTATTCTTGATTACCTGAACCGTTTTGCCCCCCGATTTGTCGATTGGCTAATGACACGCTACGTTTGAAAAAAGACAAAAAACCGGAGGCTGTCGTCTCCGGCTCTCTTTACTATTGCGGTGAAAATGAAACCGCCGAAGCGTTATTTTCGTTAGCATTATTTTCGTTTTGTCCGCAAGAGAGGAACGTTCAGGACCGCTCCTCTTTATTTTCCGTCAGTACCGGTTTTTACAGCACTTTCGTCTGTCCCGGTACGGCAATCGGGTAGTCGCCGTTGGCATCCGGCATTATCGGCGCATCGCCGTCAAACGACAGTTTGTCAAGGTTCGGTGCCAGTTCAATGTTGGAAGCCAACGCCTCGTCCCAAGTCATCTTTTGTCCCGAAAACGCCGCCATCCTGCCGAGAATACCTGTCATCGCCGCATAGCAGCAACGCTCCGTTTCGTTCACCGGCTTATCGTTGCGAATCGCATCGAACAAAACATCGTGTTCGACAACATACGCATCCCGCCCTGCACCCGGATGCCGCCAAATAATGTTCTCTTTCACCGGATTGTAGCCCTTATAAATCGCCGGATTCTTGGATTCCGGTCCGACCTCGCCCAATACGGCAAGTCCTTTTTCACCCAATATCGGTGCGTGGAAGCAATTCCACGTATTCGCCTGATGTCTTCCCTGTGCAAGAAGCCGCGTACCGTCTGCAAAGGAGTATTCGATGGAATAATGGTCGAACATCGTGTCTTTCTCCTTTCGGACTGCCCGACCGCCCTGACCTTGAGCCTCAACGGGCCACGCCCCTTTTGCCCAACAGGCAACATCAAGACCGTGAATCAGCCAGTCGAGAAAAAACGAACCGTTGAGCCACGTGAAGTTGCTGTAATTGCGGATTTGATGCGCCAAAATGCTTTCATCCGGTTGACGCTTACTGAAACCGACGGGACCGTGTTCACGATATGTCCGGCAGAAAATCCGTTCGCCGATAATGCCTTCGTGGAGTTGTTCGACAGCCGCCTGCGTTGCCTTGTTATGACGGCTCATCAAACCGCCGACGATTTTCAGGTTCTTTTCCTTTGCTTTTTCACCGGCTTTGAGCATTCGGCGGATGCCGGGAGCGTCAACGGCAAAGGACTTTTCCATAAAGACGTTCACGCCTTTTTCAACGGCATATTCGACGTGCATTGGACGGAAAGCCGGTGCGGTGGCAAAGAACACAACTCCGCCGGGTCCAACGGCATCGACAACGTTTTTGTACGCCTCAAAGCCGACAAATTGCCGCTCTTGGGGAATGTCGGCAGAGTCCTTATGTTTGTCCGTAACCATTTTAGCGGTGTTTCGGACTTTGTTTTGAAAGACATCGCCGAGAGCAATGACTTTTTTAGGACCTTCGGTGGACATAGCGTTCATCAATGCACCGGTGCCTCGTCCGCCGCAGCCGACGAGTCCGATTTTGACGGTGTTATCTTCGGCGGCGTGAACCATCGGAATGGCAGCACCTGCCAA
>JAITOZ010000069.1 GCA_031289675.1 Planctomycetaceae bacterium | reverse complement strand
ATCGATACAATCGTGTACGAACTCTACGGATTGACGGCAGAGGAAATCAAAATCGTCGAAGGAAAATGATTTTAGACAGGATTAACAAGATTGACAGGATGATTTTGAAAAATATCCTGTCAAAACTAATCGTAATAACATTAAAGTTCTCCGGCGTTTAGGACACCCGGCTAAACGGAGAGGATAATGCAGAGTGTCAAACGACGAACACGCCTGATTACGTATCGGCAGCAGCCGACATTACACTGCTCACCTTCTATCAATAGTGTAGTCGCCCTTGAAGTCTTGCCAGACAAGCGGCTGACGCTGACGGGATTCCACCCGTAACGCCACTTCGCCGTTACGGAAAATACGCACCGTCCCGCTTGATTGACTAATCGCTATCGCTATTGCCGACGTTGCCTTACTAATAGCAGCAGCGGCAAAATGTCTTGCTCCAAGACCGGGCGACAACGACAGCATCGCCGTAACCTTCGATTCTAAAATGCGGGCGGACGCTTCGACAATGCCCTCACTCGAAACGATAATCGCTCCGTCAAGTTGAGCAATTTCCTTGACGGCTTCCCGCACCCTGGCATCAAACACAGAACGCTCCTCCCGGCTGTAACCCTTCACGGGGTCGAATCCGGCAGGTCGGCTCAACGCCAGAACCTTCTTAGAATCGCCGATGACAAACAGCGAACCGACAGGCGAACCTTCACGCCCTTCGTAACCGATGTCCACAGCGATGTCCACAACAGTTTTGAGTGTTTTGAGCGGTACGCTGCTTTCGAGTTGGCGCAAATCCCGCCCTGAAAGACGGTCTAAATGTTCGCCGAGATTGATGACGCTCAACGAATCAAGGGATGTCGGATCCATTGCGCTGTAAAAACCGATAACCCGGCTGCCGTGCGGAATAAAATCATCTGCGACCGCCTCCAAAACAGCGTGAGAAATCCGCTCGTGAATAGAAGCGGCAGCATCAGAATGGAGACGGATTGTCGGAAATTTTTCTTTTGCGGCGGCTTCGAGAATCTCGTCATTCGTTGAAGCCACGATAACGATTTCATCTTCGAGTATTTTACGGAACTTTGTCCAATCCACGATGCCTTCAGGAAAAACAATGACGGCAGCAGCTTCGAGTTCTTCACGCAGCAAACGCAGATTACCGATTAAACGGCGGAATTGGTCAGTAAAACGCAGCGGGTCGGGCATTAGAGAGCGGTAACGGGTTACGTCATTGAAACACATTTTGAACTCAATGTCAAGACGGCACCCTTCCGGCGCAAAAAGACTCCTTTCCGGCGCAGAAGGTTGCCCTTTCGGCGTAGAAGGACGCACTTTTGGCACAGAAGGACGTACTTTTGGCACAGAAGGACGCACTTTTGGCGTAGAAGGACGTCCTTTTGGCACAGAAGGACGCACTTTTGGCACAGAAGGACGTCCTTTTGGCGTAGAAGGACGCCCTTTTGGCGCAGAAGGTTGCCCTTTTGGCGCAGAAGGTTGCCCTTTCGGCGCAGAAGGTCGCCCGCCGCCGCATTGTTCGGAGCCGTTGTTATTAACCGGTGTTGATGCCGGTGTTGATATTTGTGAAAAATAGACTAGAATGAGTGAAAATCCTTTACTTCAATGACGATGCGATATACTTTTGCGGTTTCTGCCGGTTTATGTTGTCTCTTAGCGGTGTCCGGTGTCAGAGCAGCGGAGCCGCTGCCTTTTGTAACCAATATCAATGAGGCGGAAAAACTCCTGACGGTAGCGGAAGGAGATTTGCCCGTTCTGACATATCATTACGATATGACGGAACTGCGCAGCGTGGCGGAAAAAAGTGCGAGGAAGTTTGCCGGCTGCTATGTTCATCCGCTTTACGGCTTAAACGGGGAAATCCTCACCGACAATGCCCCCCGCGACCATTATCATCATCACGGCATTTTTTGGACCTGGCCTCACGTCGGCGTTCATTATCCTGACGGCAGGGTTGTCGAATACGACCTTTGGCAGGGAACGAAATATCCGGCTCTCAAACAGCGGTTTATCCGGTGGATTGAGCAGAAAAACGGGGACGCTGCGGTTTCGTTTGAAGCGGAAAACGGCTGGTTTGTTCAGACCGGTTCAGCCGCAACTCCGGCGGAGGGCGAAAAAATAATGGACGAAAGGGTCAGGGTGGTCATCCGCCGCATCGAATCCGTTGACGGTATCAGGAGCAGGGCGGTTGACTTTGATTTTGTTTGGAAGCCGGCTGCTGTGCCGGTTTCGCTTCGGGGCAGTGAAGGGAAAAGTTACGGCGGTTTTACTTTCCGTTTCAAGCCGTTTCTTGCAGAGGGAAAAAAACAGGCGGACAACAGTGAAACGAATATCATTACGGTACCGGACGGTGTGGCGGAAAAGGATTTGCCGGACACGCCGCTTTCCTGGGCTGACTATACCTCGCTCTTTGACGGACGGAAAACGTTGAGCGGGGCGGCCGTTTTTGTACCCAAAAGTCATCCTGATTTTCCGCCGACGTGGCTGACGCGGTACTACGGTCCGTTATGTGTCGGTTACCCCGGTGTAAAAGAGCGTCTCTACAAGCCGGGCGAGGAGTTGCATCTTCAGTACCGTGTTTGGATACACGACGGCAAGGTAACTCCTGCGCAATTGAAAAAAGTTTATGACCGGTTCGCTCAATAACTTCCGGCGGAAACGAAAGTCCCTGCTTTTTTTGCCGCCGCAAAGCGCGCGAAAACGGTTTTTTTTCTCCCTTAAAGGAAATGCAGTGCTTGCGTTTCGCTGCGCTGTTTATGGTATGATGTAATGCCGTTAAACATTGTATTATTCAGGTATCTATGTCCAAATCTGTCGGGGCAATCGAACTGTCGAGCATCGCAGCCGGTTACAAAGTACAGGACGCTATGCTCAAAGCCGCTTCTATCGAAATACTCGTTGCGAGAACGATTTGCAGCGGTAAGTATTTTATCGTTTTCAGCGGAACTATCAGCGATGTCGAAGCAGCAATGGAAACTGCCGTCTCGCAAGGAGCCGATGCTCTTGTCGATTCCGTCATTGCCGCCAACCTTTACGAAGGGATTTTTCCGGCTTTGTCGCAGTCCGTCGTTTTGAACGCAGACGAAACCGGCGCACTCGGCGTGATTGAAACGTTCAGCGGCGTAAGTGCCATCACCGCTGCGGACGCTGCCGGTAAAGCCGCTAACGTAACTTTATTCCGCCTGCACGTTGCGATGGCACTCGGCGGTAAAGGTTTACTGCTGATGACAGGCAGCGTTTCGGATGTTACTGCCGCTGTTGAAGCCGCTGCGGATAAGGTCCGCAAGGAAGGATTGCTCGTTGCCGACCTGGTTATTCCGCGACCGAATCCAGAACTGTTTGCGGAGTACATTTGACCGTTTTGCATTGTCCCAAACCGGTCGGTAAAACGAAATGCAGTTCGCCGAACTCCGTTTTTTTATCGCTGTACATTAACGCAACGGCTTCTTTCCGGGCGTAACGTTCCGGTGTCTCTGCCGGCAAGTGCAGCGCTTGATGCAGATGAATGAACCGCCGCAGCAGCGCAGCGTCAATCAGGTTAAGTTTGAGGGCAAGTTTTGCGGCACAAATTGAGCCGGCGGACACGGCAAGTCCGTGCAGCAGGGTATAGCCGCTCATTATTTCAAAACTATGCGCAAATGTGTGTCCGTAATTGAGCAGAATCCGTCTGCCGGCAGTTTCGTATTCGTCTTCGGCAACGATGTCCGCCTTTATCCGGCAGCACCCGGCAACGATTTTTTGTAACACATCATTGTCCCGCCGGTTGATTTTTTCAACACCGGATTCAAGATACTCAAACAATCCGGCATCAAGCGATTCACCGTATTTCACAACTTCGCCGAGACCGCTCCGATACTGTTCTTCCGGCAGCGTTTGCAGTGTTTGCGTATCAATCAACACGGCAAGGGGCTGATGAAAGGCTCCGACCATATTTTTTGCCTTCGGCAAATCGATTCCGACTTTGCCGCCGACACTGCTGTCCACTTGGGCAAGAAGCGTTGTTGGAATTTGAAAAAAGCGGATACCTCTGGCAAAGGTTGCGGCAACGAACCCGCCGAGGTCGCCGATAACTCCGCCGCCGACGGCAACGAGAACGGCTTTGCGGTCAGTGCCGTCTTCGAGTAAAGTTTGCCAGAGCGAATCGGCGGTTTCGATGGATTTACTTGCTTCACCGGCAGAAACAGACAAGACGCGGGCATTGATACCGGCATCGGCGATGGAGGCGGCAACCCGCTGTGCATAACCGAAAGATTGAACATTGGTATCGGTTAAAACAACGGCAAGCGAAACGGGTTTGAATGCGGCTAACAGCGTTCCGGCATCGGATAGGTTGCCAGTGCCGATGTGAATATCATAACTGCGGGAACCGAGAGAGACGTGAACAGACATTGGAAAATCGGTGTCAAATATCATTTCCCTCTATTGTAATCTTTCACGATAAAAGGGAGAATAGAGCGGTGAGTGACTTGCGGGCGGGTAAATACAGCAACGAAAACCCGTCACTAATCGCCTGCCTCGCCGCTAAATAACCAGTCAGATATTTTTGCGAGACAAATTCAAAACGGAACAAGTATAACATATACCGGATATGCCTAACTATATTGCGTTCACTTGGGAAAAAGAAAAACGTATGAACGTGTTATCGGCATCGGTTTCAGGCAAGAAACTGACCGTTGAACACAGCGTAACGCTTGCTTCGCCGTCCGAACTTGCCGGCTTCGTGAAAAAAAACCATCTTGCCAAAACGGAAGCCGTTGCTGTTTTAGACCGCTCCGATGTCGAAGTGCGTCCGATGATATTTCCGCCGGTTCCTGTCGAGGAGATTCCTAGTCTCGTACAGTTTCAGGCGGGGAAAGAATTCAATCACTATTCGGCAAGCGACCTGCTTGATTTTTTTGTAACGAACCGGTTTGATAATGTATCCCGAAGTACCTTTTTTCCGGCATTGAGACCTTCGGCAGGGAATGCTGCCGCATCAGGTTCACCCCGCTTCGTGATGGCTTCGGCTTTGCGGCAAGACGAATTTGGCGCAATCCGTCTTTTTTGCTACAAAGCGGATTTGAATCTCCGCAGCGTTGTTTTGCGCCCCTGCGAAACCGTATTTCTTTGGCGTAATTCACCGGACTATGACGCTTCGCTGCCGATACTGCTTGTTGAATTGGATGCGGAACATACCTCTCAAACGGCAGTGCTGCAAGGCGAACCGGTTTTTATGCGTTCGCCGCGCATTATTTGTCCGGAAGATGTCAGTAATCCCGAATTTGCCGCCCGATTGATTGCGGAATTAAAACGCAGCCGGGCAGCGGTACGTAACGAAGTACAAGGTATCACCGTTGAAGCCGCCGTTCTTTGCGGAAAAGGTTCTCAATACGAGTCGCTGGCACGTCAGGTATCCGCAGGACTTGAAATGCCCGTCCGGCTGTTCGATGCACAGCATATTGCGGCACAACAAACGGAGACGCTGCCGGAACGTTTTCTCCCGCTCTTGGGTGCGGTGAGCCGCATCGCCAAACGGGAAGCCTATCCGATTGATTTTTGCCGACCGAAAAAACGCAAAGAGCCGGCATCACAGCGCAATCTGATGACGGGAATCATTGCAGCGGTGATATTATTTGCCGTTGCCTTTCTCGTGTACGGTGTTTATTCCCGAATGACCTTGCAGGATGAGGTGCGGAATCTTTCGCGGGAATTTAACGAACTGAAAACGACAGCCGGTACCGTAGTGGAAGAGCGGACGCAGGTCGATGCGGTTGAGGCTTGGCTTGGCGACAAAGTGAACTGGTTTGAGCAACTCGGCTGGTTGAGCAAACAAGCACCGAAAGCCGAAAATATGATGGTGAACGAATTGACTTGTTCGGCACAGAGCGGCGGCGGAATGTCGTTTAAGGCACAACTTCTGGACGGCACAGTGCTTTCAGCGATGGAGTCGGGTTTTCGGGATGATAAACATACGGTCAAGACCGGCGAGCGGGGCGATATTCCTGTTTCCGGCGACAACAGATACCGCTTCCGCTGTACCGTGTCGATTGGCTTGACGAAATAACCGCAACCTTACGGCTGCGGCTCTGCCCCGTTAACAAACGGTTCAATCTTGCCGCCGTCCCGCAGAATCTCTATTTTCTGTTGGGCGTTTTCAAGAATCGCCGTGCAATTTTTCAACAGTCCGACACCTTCCTCATAACGTTCCAAAGCCGTCCCCAAATCGGTGTTGCCGTCTTGGAGCAGAGCCAGTATTTCTTCAAGCCGCTGTAATGATTCTTCAAACGTCATTCTTGCATTATTTTACCGTAATGCTCTCAATAATATCGCCTTGCTCAATGGTATCGACTACATCCTGACCTTCGGTAACTTTACCGAAGACCGTATGTTTGCCGTCGAGCCAGGGACACGGAACGTGTGTGATAAAAAACTGCGAACCGTTCGTGTTTGGACCGGCATTTGCCATCGAGAGAATACCGGGGCTGTCGTGTTTCAGGTCTTTGTGGAATTCGTCGTCAAATTGATAGCCGGGACCGCCGGTGCCGTCGCCCTTCGGACAACCGGTTTGAATCATAAATTCTTCGATAACACGGTGAAATGTTAATCCGTTGTAAAAATTCGTCTTCACGAGGGTCTCGAAGTTTTCAACGGTCTTCGGTGCTTTGGCATCAAAGAGGTTCAGTTTAATCGTCCCGCGCTGCGTTTTAATTGTTGCCGTCTTCATTGATAGCGGTTATCTTATTGTTAGGAGAAAAATACACAGAGCATTCTAACAGAGCGAACGATGTCTATCAAGGGTTATTCAAGAGGGTTACTATTAAGACAAGCGGGGGGAGGGATATAAGCCCCTTGCTCTTGACATTTATTAGTTGACACGTTACGCTCATTGACAACGGGGGACTGTGTAAACGGCGTTTTTGAAAATGAGATATGTTATGTCCACAATATGTTTGAAACAACAAAGTGTTGCAAAATTGACCTCACGTAAGAGAGAGAGAGAGACGGAATCCCGTAGAATCGGGTTTACGCTGGTCGAAATTCTCGCGGTAATTGCCGTTATCGGTATTCTCATTGCGCTGCTTCTTCCGGCAATTCAAGCCGCAAGAGAAGCCGCCCGGCGGATGAGTTGTACCAACAATCTGAAACAAATCGGTATCGCCGTCCATCTGTATCACGATGCCCAATTACAATTTCCGCCGGGGGCTGCCGATGTCTATTACACTGTCGATAAAGACGGAAACTCTGCAAGTAAAATGTTCGGCTGGGGGGCTTATGTTCTGCCGTTTATCGAACAAGCCGCTCTGAAAGACAGTATTAAATTTGAGGAAAATATCATTGAAGGAACAAATCTTGATATTGCGCGAACACTTGTTGCGGCGTACCTTTGTCCGAGCGATGCCGACCGCAGGGAATACTATGTTGACACGCCGGGAGATTCGTCGTCTTTTCCGATGCCCCGCTATTACCGTGCGCCGTCGCATTACAGCGGTATTCAAGGCGAAAAAATCAGTGCTGATGTGCCGCTGGACTCCGTTTTGACTGCGGAGCAAATTGTAACCAACGGTATTTTCGTGATTGCCGATTATAACGGTTACTATCCGAATTATGACAATTATCCGACTATCGAATACGTGAAGGCAGAGACCAAGCCGAAGACGACGGTCACGTTTTCGGGGGTGTTAGACGGTACATCGAATACGGTGATGGTCGGCGAAGCGTCTTCTTATGAAACGGCAGCGGAACCGACGCACACGAACGGTCAATGGATTGCCGCAACGAATATATTTGCGAAGAACCGGGAACGGATTAACTTCCGTCCCGCCTGCGGGTTTCACAGCGGCACGACGGAACCGGCGGGTAATTGTCCGCTGTGCTGCGACCCGAATTGGCGCGATAAAGGTACTCATACGGGTTACTATCACGATTTGCGGTCGTTTCACAGCGGCGGGGCAAACGTTTTATACGGCGATGCATCAGTGCATTTTCTTTCCGCAGAGACGGAAATCAGCGTACTCGGTCAACTATGCAACCGAATGGACGGGAAATAACCGCTGCAAATCAATCATTTCAAGGAATTTGCTGAAGGCAACAATCACTCACATTAACGGTATTGAAAACTTTTGGAATCAGGCAAAGAGGCATCTGCGAAAGTTTAATGAAATTCCAAAGAACAAGTTTCATTTGTTTCTCAAGGAATGTGAGTTCCGCTTCAATGACGGCTCGCCGAAAAAACGATTGACCGCTCTGAAACAGCGGGTTAGAATGACATCAGAGTTGTTCCCAGTGTAGGCAATTATCTATGCCAGCCCCTTGTTTCATTGTGTATCCTGCCGAAAACAAAGTGTATAGTTCGATTCGTTTTGCGGCAATGCGGGACGGAATTGCCGACTATGAATTGCTTAAACTTTTGGCAGCGAAAAATCCCGCGCAGCCGCCGGGTTAGCGGACAAAATTATCATCGAGCCGAAACGTTACGAAACAAGCGTTGCCGTATTCCGCCAAGTCCGCAAACAACTTTTGGAAGCGTTGGAGAAATGACTTGCGGGGAATTTCGATTTCACCGTTTTTCACTTTTGCTGTTCCGCTTTGGGAAATGTTTTGAGTTTCCGCTCATCCTTAAAGTCCTTCGGAGTGCCGTCGCCGGGTCTCCACGAATCAGGACCCGGTACATAATCGCCCGACTTCAGCTCCATTTCCCGCTTTTTTTGCACCATCGCAAGGAGTTTTTTGGCGTACTCCGGCGTTTCGTCCATAATCTTTTGCATCTTGTCGAGTTGTTCGTCCGTTAAAACGTTCATCAGCCGCGTTTTCAAAAGCGTTACCAACTTTATCCCTCGTTCCGTTGAATCCCGGTACTTCTTTTTCAGCGTTTCATCAGGCTTGTATTTCTGAAAGGCTTCGTTCCGCTTTTTGTTGAATTCTTCGCGGGACGCAAACGGGGTTTTCTTGTATTCCTCTTCAAGAGTTTTGTAAATGTCCTGGATACGCTCGGATTTCAAAGCAGCATTTTCCGTAACTAAACGAACATATTCTTCTTTCATTCCGGCGGTGATTTTTTCCATCTCCTTCTTCTGCTCATCGGTCAAACCGAGCGGCTCAAACATTGACGGAAAAGGAATACCGAATTCCGGCATTATTTGCATTTCCAGTTTTCGGACTTGAAGCATTTGTTCGGGAGTGAGGGTTTCGTGAATCTCTCTCTGCATATCGCTGGAGAACAAACCGAGTATGTTGGCGGATGCTTCCCGGTAAGCATTTTTCTGTTCCTCGGTTGCTCGCTCAAAAAAGGGGTCGCCGGGAATTTCTGTTGCGCCGACGGCATTTTGCAATTCAGTAAATTCCGGTGTCGGATTCTGCCGCATCCGTAGAAAAAAATCGTTGCCGATTTCGCTTTCTTTGTAAAGGAACGAGAGACGCTGCTTTTGTTCGTCGGTCAATGCCAGTCCGCTTTCGCCGCCGAACCGCAGGGCAAGACGCAGAGGCATCCACGTTCCCTGTCCGTTCCAGGGGGAAAGGTCAGTGAACATTGCGTCGGCTTGCATACTCAACGCTCGTTTGGGAGTGCGGTTAAAGCGAAACTGTTGTTCGATTTCTTTTTGGATTTGCTGCGGGGATTGTTCGGCGGTCGGTTTCTGTGCCGAAGCGGTAGCGAAACAGGCAGCGATAAAACAAGCGGTAACGGCGGTAATAGTTCTCATTAGTTTTGAAGGGTAAGGAATGGACACAAAACACTGTTCTATTATACCATAACGCCCTAGCCTGAAAAGATACCCCCTATTGTATTTTCCTTTGCTAGGGTGCGTAAAAATTTATCGGGTGCTGTTTTTATTTCTACTGGGACAAAACTTGCATAACCCTTATTTTCATTTTCCGACCCCTTAATAGTAATGCGTCTCCAAACTCCTACCCTTATTCCCTTAATTTACAAATAAGGGGAAACAATGAATGGTAACCTGTGCTATTAAGGGTACCGGAGAAAATAAAGGTTTCGGACAAATGAAAACCTTATTGTCAAAAAATTATTTGCAAAAAATTATTTGCAAAAAAATATCCGATAAATTTTTACGCACCCCCCTTTGCTAAAAAAGTGTGCTAAAAATTTTGGTCTGCCGTTTAGTTTCCGCTTACCCGAACACTCCTTTTTGCTCTGCGGTTTTCCGCAAACTTTTTCAGTCCTTACAATGTTACATAACCGATGCTTACGGCTTGGGTGTCGTGTGTGATTTCACTATGGCTCAACACCACCAAACCGGGTATCGAGGCACTCGTCATATATTTTAATGCCGCCCGAATCTGCGGATTCACCAACACCACCGGCGCGTAATTTTGCGAAGTCAATTTATCAACCTCTTTCAATATCTTTTTGCACAAATTCTCAATCGCATTGGGCGACATTCGGATAAAAAGCCCGTTCGCTCCGTGTTCAAAACCGGCACGAATCTGGTCTTCAAGTGCAGGGTCAAGCATCACGACATTGAGTACAGCGTTTTCGTCCCGATATTTTGTACAAAGCGTCCGCGCCAACTTTGTACGCACAAACGATGTCAGCATAATCGTGTCTTTCGTTTGACCGCCGTAATCGCCGAGAACCTCCAACACGAGACCGAGTTGCTTAATCGGCACCTGTTCACGGAGTAAATTTTGTAACACCTGCTGAACCTGACCGACGGTTAAAATCTTGCCGACCAATTCGTCCACGACCATCGGACTCGTTTTTTTCAATTCATCGAGCAATGCCTGCGTTGCATCACGCGTCAATATCTCATCGGCGTGTTTGCGTATCGTTTCCAAAAGATGCGTTACAATCACCGCATTCGGTTCCGCAACCATATAACCGTGAATCTCCGCCTGTTCTTTTACGGATTCTTCAATCCACAGTGCCGGCGTACCGAAAGCCGGGTCAACCGTTTCAATACCTGGTACTGTCCCTGTCGTTTGTATGCCGGAGTCAATCGCCAGAAATAAATCAGGATAAGCGATACCCATTGCAACGGGCTGTCCCGATATTTTAATGCGGTACTGTATCTGGTCAATCTGGAACGAGTCCCGAATCCGAATACGGGGCAGAACGATGCCGATGTCCGATGCAACTTCTTTTCGGATACGGTGTATGCGGTCGAGTAAATCACCGCCTTTCGCCGGGTCGGCAAGTTGAATCAAATTGACCCCGATTTCCAGTTCCATCGGGTCGATTTTCAAATAATCTTCAGGTGCATCTTCCTCCGGTTTTTCTGTCTGCTTTTCGGCAACCTGCTGTTCTTCAATATGTTTCTTCTTCGCTTGTTTCGTCATCACAAAAGTCAGACCGAGCATACTGCCCGCAATCAGACCGAGCGGGATTTTCGGCAATTCGGTAAGCATCAGCACCATCAAAAAGGCTGCCGTCAAAATTAAGACAACCGGTTTGCCGAGCATTTGTCCGACAAACTGCTGCGGCAGGTTGATACTTTCACTGCTTCGGGTAACGAGCAAACCGGTGCCGATTGAAATCAGGAGTGCCGGTACTTGGCTGACGAGACCGTCGCCGATGGTGAGTTTTGTAAAAATCGTTAAGGCTTCTTGCAGCGGCATTTCATAGGAAATCATTCCGATGAACAATCCGCCGAGAATGTTAACGAATGTGATGATAATACCGGCAATGGCATCGCCTCTGACAAATTTACCGGCACCGTCCATTGCGCCGAAAAAGTCTGCCGACTGCGTGATTTCCGCTCTGCGGCGGCGTGCCTCCCTTTCGTCAATCGTACCGGCGTTTAAGTCAGCATCAATCGCCATTTGTCTGCCCGGCATTGCGTCTAACGTGAATCGGGCGGCAACTTCGCTCACCCGTGTTGCACCTTTCGTGATGACAACGAATTGGATGATGAAGATGATAGCGAAAATGATTAAACCGACAATGATATTTCCGCCGGCGACGAAGTCGGAAAAGTTTTTGATAACGGCACCGGCAGCGAGGTCGCCGTCAATGTGCGCCCGGCTTAAAATAAGGCGGGTAGAGGCGATGTTCAGCACGAGGCGGAACATTGTCGTGGCGAGCAGAACGGTCGGAAAGATACTGAAATCGAGCGGTTTGGTTACATACAACGAAGTTAACAAGATGATTACGCCGAGGGTGATATTCAGGGAGAGAAACACGTCCATCAATGTGCTCGGCAGCGGCACAAATATCATCATAATACTTGCGGAGATGGCGAGCGGCAGTATCAGGTCGACGTAACGTCCTGATTTGAGAAAACCCAGAATATATTCCAAGGCACGCTGCATTGGACGCAGTGTAGCGATTGGCGGGGAAAAAATCCAGATGGATTTTCAAAAGCAGGCAGCAGGGACTAATCATTCACCCGCATCAACGATACTGAGCATTTTGTGCAATAATTCCTGCGACTCCTTCGTTTCGTGTGCGCCCGCATTATAACGGTCATAGACATATTGTCTATTTTTTCCCCGCAACAAAACACCGTGCATTTTCACACTCCGCTCGAACGCCGCTGCCGCAGTAGCGCGTGCTGGCATTGCAACGGCTATGTTTGCTGCGATTTCATAAAGTACCTTTTGCATTGACTCGCTTTTGAGCGAAGCCGCCAAATCCAAGCCTTCGGGCATTCTCACGTTACTTGCCAGAGCATTGAAGACGACCGGTTCTAAATCGTCAAAATGATAGATTTTACATCCCTGCCGTGCCTCTTCGGCAATTTCTTTGAGCCAAACCAACGCCTGCCGGGCTTGTTCGAGCCGCTCTTTCGGCGGAACACCATCATAACCGGTTTTCGTAACTAAATCGTCCCGAAGCCAGCGGGCGGACTTCTCGTTCGTTAATCGGGGATACACGCGCGCCGGTGTGTCTTGGGAGAAGGCAAGCGAAACATTATCTTCGGCGGCAGGGTCATTATTCAATTTCAGTGCTTCGCTTTTCCATTTGAGTGTCTCTCGGTTTCCTGTCAAGACGGCAACAGGTATTTCGGCGGTGCGGCAGTCATTTCGCATAGTGGCGAGGAAGTCGGCGAGCGGCGGCTTTTGTGTGATGTCATCGAGAATAACTAATTCGACATCCGGCGAATCCGAAGCCGCCTGCAATGCCTCGCGGCACGTTGCCGCAGCGATATTTTTGTAACCGAGCGGCATAAAATAACTGCCGATTTCGCTTGCGGCGGAAATTTTTGGATGGGCTGTTACAATAATTCGTTCGCCGTCCGCTTTGGAGAACCAAATCAGCGTTTCAGCAACCAAACTGGAACCGGCATACGGCTGCGAAGGCTTCAGATTCATCACGGCTTGAAGAGCCGAAAAACGAAGACGGCGGTTTTGGGCAACCGTTGCTTTGGCAAGACTCTCAATCGGCTGTCTCGGGTTGAAAGACGGCGGCGTTTGCGCCGGCTTATCTTGGGCAGATTTATCTTGGGAAGGCTTCTCTTCGTTTTGCCGATATTCTTGATATTCCGCAGCCGTCTTGATTAACAGCACGACAGCATCTCTGCCGAAGGGGTCGAATTTTTCGTTCACTGCCATCCGCATTAGATTGTTTGAGCCGACGGTCTTCACGATTTTGGCGGCTTCTTTCGGCGTTACACGGAATTTGTTATTTTCCGGTTTTTCGCTCTCCAAAAACTTTTTCAAATAGTGCCGGACAATGACGGGACGACCGGTTACGGCAATAATATCGGCGGCTCTGAAAATATCCGCTGCATTTTCCGGCTCGTTGAGCAGTACGGCGGTTTCTGCCGCGTTGAGCATTTCTTTGCGGAATTTTGCGGCATCTTCTTTGATTTTTGTTACAAATTTTGGGTCCAGTTCTGCAACGTCTTCCCACGCTTTTTCATCAATTTGGTCGAGGAGTCCGAAGGCTTCTTCGGGAGTAACGGCAAAATACGGCAGCATCGGTGCGAGCAGCATCGCTATATCTGTTTTTTCTTTTGATTTTTGCTCTTGGAAAATAACGATTGCCTGCAAGAGTTCGAGGGGTGAAATTTTTTCCCGATAAACTTTCGGTGAAATGTGTTGTTTTGCCGTAATGCTGCTGAGACCATCGAACCAGCGCAGAGATTCAAAGGCTTTATCGAGGAGAGCATCGTGTCCGCCGGCACAGCACGGCGGCAACAGCAGCGCAAAAAGTAAAAGACCGGCAAAAACTAAAACGGTGAATTTATTCATTTTTATAGTAAAGTTATTTCATAACTTTTTTGTTTCTTAATCGCAAAGGCGTGAAAAACGCAAAGTTTTTATGTATTCTCTTTTTACCTTCTCCGTGTTCTTCGCTATTTACCGTTTTTTGGCGGCTTTTGCCTAGCATCTTGCGGAAAATTGAGTTGTTTTTTTGATGATAGAGTATAGATTTTCTTTTCTGGTGATTGAAACGGAATTCTGGTCAAAATGATCAGAAAACTTATGAAAAAATAATATATAAACTTGTCAAGCCGCCAATTTTGTTAACCTTACAGACACTTGATCTATTGCAACGCACAGCCTTGCATTATATCAAAACGTGACGATGCTAGGCAAGAGTCATTATTTTTTTTGCAAAGTTGCAAAGTTTAGGGGATTGTGCCTCGCAAACTTTTATGTTACACTTGGGAAAGTTGCGTTTCGAATCACCGGAACGAAAATACGCTAATTGAAAAAACTATGGGCAAAATCGGAATCGGACTTAACTTGGAGGCAGTGCGGACTTCGCATAAATCGTTTGAATGGGGCGTACAGTTCGCCGCCGAACTTGGATACGAATATATCGAACCGATGGTACACTGGGGACGCGAATTGTTGAGCGAAGCCCGGTACTTTCACAGCGTTTCGATGCTCGATGACCCGTTCCGTGTTCGGGACTGCGTTGAAAAACACGGACTCAAACTGTCCGCCCTGTCTTCTCATTCGCAACTCTCGAAACCGGAAATTGCTGTTGAATATCTGAAACAAGCCGCTCGGTTTGCCAAAGAATGCGGTGCGCCGGTCATCAATACACACGAAGGACACAAGCAGCCGTGGACGAATGAGGAAGAAGATTTCGTCCTTATCAAGTATTCGATTACGGAAGCCGAAAAGGTTGCGTCCCGGCGCGGAATTAAACTCGGTTTGGAAATGCACCAAACGTATTCGCTGATACCGGAAAAGTATGACCGGATATTGAATCTTATGAAGTCAAAATATGTCGGCGCAAACTTTGACACCGGTAATGCGTATCTCGGCGGTCAAGATCCGGTGAAGTGGCTCGACCATATCAAAGAGCGTCTTGTACACATGCACGCCAAAGACATTTCCGTTGAGCAATCGGATGCCGAACGGGGCAAGGTGATGGGAACGGCAGTCGGCTGTGCCTGCGGCGACGGTGTGGTGGACTGGCGGGGAGTCGTTGCCGTATTAAGACCGCTGCCGCAGGACATCGTGTTGAGCGTCGAATGCGGTACGCTTGACCAAGCCGCCCGAAGTATCGAACATTTACGAAAAGTTACTGGAAGATAAGAGCCGTTCAAACCGCGGCGGTGATTGCTAACAAAAACGTTATTGTAACACAGGTCCGTGTTTATAGGCTTTCGGCTCTGTGTTTTTCGCTTGTGCTTTTTCTGCCTCCTTTTCCTCCAGCCTGTATGATGATTTGCATTGTTCTTACGCCGCCTTTCGCTTCTCCTCCCGGATGCGTTCTTTAATCACCCGGACTTCTTCGCCGGTGAGTTGCCGGGCTTCAGTGAGTTCCGATTTTTCGGGACAAATACTGCACTCTGCCATCGCTCCGCCGCGCAGATAATGGAGTATCTCCTGCGGCGTACTTTCCAACGTGACGGGCTGGTGTTTCAATACCCGATGCCAGCCGGAGTTAAGAACCCCTTCTTTGACCGCAAAGACCATATTCGCAACAAGGCTGCAACGATAAAGATGCTCGCCGTGGATAGCAGTACAGTACTTACAACAAAAACAGTTCTCGTATGCGATTTCGGCATTGGAAGAACACGGGACAGGTGCATTTTGTGTGTCCGTTGCCAGAAGTTTTGCCCACTTGGAATACCCGTCATGGAGTTCGTAATTGATAGCATAGTGCTCTAACCGTTCTATGCCCCGTTCGAGAGTTTGCCTGAACTCGTCCGTGTTCAGGTGCTGCGAGATATAAACCGAGATACCGTTTTCGCCCAACGATTGCAGAATTTTATCCGGTACTTTCGGCAGCAGCACACCGTTGGTAATAATCGCTATGAGCGATTGAGTGAAAGCATTTTTTGCCGCCGCCGCAATTTCAGCAATATCAGGATTCAGGAACGGCTCGCCGCCGAGGAGGGCAACGGTTGCTGGTACGACCCGCTTGCTCCATTTATCGAAAGATTCAATCAGTTTGTCTTTCGGTACAATACCGCTGCGAAAGGGATTGAGAAGCGAACAACTTTTGCATTTTAAATTACACCCGAAAGCAAGATAAAAGTCAGTGTAGGGAATATGGACTTTGTTGTCGGAATCCAGAACGATACCGCGGGGATAAGACAGAGTCCGGGAATGACGGCGGTACGTTTCTACCGACATTCCCCGCCGGCGGCGGTCAAGGTATGTTAATCCTTTTTGGAAGGAGATTCCGCGCTGCATTAGACGGTGAAACTCCTTTCCGATTTTTTGCAGGAGCGAAGATTGCTGAACGGGACTTCTCCCCCCCCCCCCATATCACCACGATTGTCTATCTTGCCCATTTTGCTGCCATTTTAAGGTTAAAGGTTGATTTGGCAGGAGAATAACGGTTTCAGAAAAACGAGTCAAGGGGAAATTTTTCCATTCCTCACCTCATCTTAATTTTCCTCGGCGCATTTAACACACGCAGAGGCAAAAGGAACGTAGTTGAGCCGAAGTTTCGGAATGTTACAGCCGCAATGTTCGCAAATGCCGTAAGTGCCTTCCTTCATCCGCATCAAGGCATCTTCAATAAGAAACAATGTATTGCTGCCCGACTCGATGAATGACAATGTCTGTTCCTGTTCATAATTATCGGAACCGACATCCGCCAAATGCAGCGGTACCGTTGATTGCCCATCGTCTTTTTCCTTCAGGGCTGCACTCGTCATCGTACTGACTTCCCCCCGCAGCCGGCTGCGCAAGTCCAGCAATTTCGTCTGCAATCCTGTAATCTCGGCGGCAGTCAATCCCTTGTCTGCCGCTATGCTCGCTGTCTTGCTCTCCGCTTTTTCCCCCCGTTTCTTCTCGACAACGGGACTGACCGCCGCCGGTTTTACCTTCTTGGGAGCGATTTTTGAGACTGGCACAGGCAGCGATTTTTTCGGCGATTTTTTGACGGGACGGGACGGAACAACGGCAACGGTCTTTTTGACAGTTTTTTTCACGGCGTTCCTAACAGTCGCTTCAGCAGTCTTTTTTACTATGGTTTTACCAGCGGGTTCGGCGGCAGTTTTAACCGCTTTTGCCGGTTTTCCTGCCGTCTTAACGCTTTTCGGCACCGTTTTTTTTGCTGTTTTGCCAGCCGCTTGCGGTGTGCGCCGCAGCGTCTTGACCGCCGCTTTCTTTGCCATTGAAAGACTCCTTAATGGGGGAATGGGGGTTACCTCGTTTTTTGCCGGTATTCTTTGCCGTTCTTACCTTGCCGCGCCGTTCTGTATTTTGCGGCGCATTATACCCGAAAAGTCCGAAGGGACAAGGGGAAACCCCGTTCTCTAAACAAATCTTATTTATCGGCAAACGCTGTCTCTTGCAGCCGTTCCCTGTTGCGATTGTTTTTTATTGCTGTTATAATGTCCCTAAACAAAGAAGGAGGAAGTTACCAAAGTGATTGTTGCCGCTTCGACATCTTGCGTTCCGGATACGCCGTTAAGTGAAATTTTCGATAAACTCGCCGATTTAGAATACGCAAGTGCAGAAATTGTCATCGGCGGGAGGGAGGTTATTTCGCCGGCAACATTGGATAGCCAGTTCGATGCTGTTGTTCAGTTGTGCCGAATATCCCGGCACATCACGCCGGTTGCCTTTTACCTTGATGCCGAACCGGATTGCCGAGGCTATGCAGAAATGTTTTCAACGCTCTGCCGGTTAGCGAAGATGATTAAAGTCGTTGCCGTTACGGTGCGCGCTTCCTTGCCCGGTACGCCGTTCAACGAAGAAATTGACCGCTTGCGGGACCTCGTCCGCCTTGCAGCACCGCACGGTGTCGTTGTCGGTCTGGCAACGGAATCCGGCAGAATGACCGACACGCCGGAAACGCTCCAATCTTTTTGCAACAACGTGAAAGGGTTAGGTATTACTCTTGACCCCAGTCATTACATTTACAAATTACAAAAACCGAAGGACTACGAAAGTCTTCTCTCTTCTGTTACGATGGTGCGCCTGCGGGACACAACAGCAGAACAGTTTCAGTGCCGGGTCGGACAGGGCATTGTTGATTTTGGACGGCTCATAACGTTATTGTACAAAACGGGATACCGCGGAGCATTAAGTGTGGACTTAAAGCCGCTGCCCGGAGCGGATACGCTCTCGGAATTGCGCAAGATGCGTTTCCTTTTAGAAAGTTCGCTGTGAACAATCTGCCGGTTATTTCATCAAAAAACCGTATTCATACACCAGCGGTTTAATTTCTTCTGCCAGCACTTTGAGAGTGTCTTTCAGTGCTTGGTCTAATGTGTTGAAATTTACATCCGTTGACTTGGTGTTGACTCTGCCGTTTTTGCGCCCCTTGAAGTAAGCCCGAATATCGTACAGCGAAGCGTTCACGCCGGCAGCGTCATCGTTGCGAATCGCTTTATGATAGTACGTCCATAACGCTTTGCCCGCATCGAAAACCGCTTGAGCGGTTTTGCTGAACTTACCCCGCTCCTGTAAAAAACGGTACATAAAATCGCTGTTAAAACTGTCCTTGCCCTCGACTTCCTTTCGGGCAAACGGTATCCAGTGATTGATGCCGTCCTGACTTTGTATCTTGTTGTGATTACAAAATAAAGCAAACACCAAGCAATCGTTCTGAAATTTTCTGTTTTGTTTATAACTGTCATTCGGATACAAAAACTGGTCGGCAGTATTTGTCCAATTCACGGCAACACAAAGACGTACTGCAATATAAATAGCCATTTCGATAAGGTTTTCTTGCGTAATATCGGCTGTCAAATGAACCTTAAAATCATTTTCAGATGGACTTGACGTGATGAAGTTTTTACTGTTATTCTGCATATCAACACCAGATAACCGCAAATAACCAATGCGTTCTTTTCCTTTACCAAAAAAGGTCCTCCGCCATTCATTGATATATCTGCTTTTGTGATGGGTATAGAATGTCTTTTTACCGACTTTACGAATGGCTGCAATATCTCTATCTATCCCTTCGATAACATCGCAAGCGATTTTTTTGAACGGCTTGCGGTTTTCTAAATTCCAAACGGTAAAACCAATCGGAAAAATACCTTGAACATTATCAAACGTGTTGGCAATGACAATGAAGCCCCCTTTGAATTCGCTCTGAAAAAATTTTCTAAAATTTTTGAATGCAAAACCGGAAACGAATTTTAATTTTGCAAAAGAGGCTAATTGACAATGCGGAAGTTCAAAACAAATTCGTGTAAAAAATTGCGCAAATACTTCACGGGATGCTTTACCCATTTCATTAAAGTATTTTTTATAAGTGCGGTTTACCGCCACACCGGGTTTGTTTTGTCCGGCTCTCACCAATGTTTTTGTGTTCGGTGCCTCCGCATAAGGCGGATTCATATAAATTATCAGTTTCTTTTGTTTTTCGGGATTATTGATAATCCTAAAAAGTTGGTCCGGTATTTTTCCGCCTTTCGATACCGGTACAAATTCATCGTTGAGAAAATCAAACTCAAAGACGTGCGGCTTTAACAAGTTACGTCCGCTGTCAATCAACTCGTTTAGGACATCGACATCCGGCTTGTCTAACAAAGCATATAATTCCAGTATTCTTTTGCGGGCGGACGCTCATACTTCGTCCAGAATTTATTGTGCGCCCGACCGCCGTCTTTGAAAACAACCTCTTTGAAAAGCCGGTCAATCCGCTCTACATTGATGAAAAAGACATCTTCCTGTAAAATCACTTTCAGCGTTTTGCGGACGGACTTGTTATTTTCTGACAGCAAATCCGCAAGATAAAAATCGCCGTCAATTAAATCAGACTCCTTTAAGGTCTCAAAACTGACGGCAATGCTCGGACACACTTCTGCCGCCCAGCGGTTATAAACGTGCAGAAAATTATTTTTTTGTGATTTGCAGTTTGACCGTATCCCCGTTGAACGTAAAATTATCTTTGATAAACTGTTTTAATTCATTGCCGTCCGCTGCAAAATGAAATTCGTTACAAATATTCGGCGTTAAGCATCGGGCAACGACATTTTCGTTGTTTTTGGAAACATTACTTGGTTTTTCTTTCCAGTTGAACGGATTGGCATTGATGATGTCCCATACATGATAAAACTCGACGAAAACGATTCGTTCATTGTCGAACACGCC
>JAITOZ010000071.1 GCA_031289675.1 Planctomycetaceae bacterium | reverse complement strand
GCAAAACCGCCCTGAACTCTTTCCCGCTGGCTGATGTCCATAATGCCGCGTTCGGCAAGGAAAAGCGAGTTACTCAAGCCGTCGGAAACTTCGGAAAATGACCGGGCAGAGCCGAGGTTAAAATCGCCGTTGACAGTTTCAAAAGGCGTGCGGAGCGATCGGTTATTCGCACCATTGATTGTCGGTAACGCATCTTTGGATGGAGTGCCCGGGTTGTCTTGGTCGCCGAATTGATTGACATTGTATCCCACTTTGTCGGCAGCGTTGAAAGCGTAATTGGTTTGTGTCCAATGCGTGCCGAAAAGTATCTTGTTAGCCGTTATATTCGCTGCCGCCATCCCTTCGTATGTGGAATCGTGATACTGTCCGGCACCCTGAATAGGTTCGGAGGGACACAGTAAGGCACTGAGTGAGCCGGTAAAAGCCGCTAAACTGTCGGCAATTTCGGCTTCTGTTTTCCCCATAAGCAGAGCCCAAGTGGCGACGGTTGTTTGGTCTCCGGTCGGGTTAGTGGAGTCAACACCGAGCCATCGGCTGTGCCGTGCCGTTTCTTCAAAGAAGGGCAGCAGTATCATATACGGGGTGACCAGATAATTCAAACTATGCGCTATGGTTGCCTGCCCGGAGGGATAATACACGCTGTTGCGCACGGTTCCTCCTCCTGCGCCGGAGGGGGCGATAACTTGATGGACGTTCTCAAAGTTATGGATAGCGAGTCCGAGTTGCTTCAACTTATTGGAGCATTGCATTCTTCTTGCGGCTTCCCGTGCGGCTTGCACGGCGGGTAACAAGAGGGCAATCAGTATGCCGATGATGGCAATGACGACAAGAAGTTCGACGAGAGTGAACCCTATCCTACGGGATTGTTCTCTCTCTCTCTCTCTCTCTTACACTTACGTGAGGTCAATTTTGCAGCACTTTGCCGCGTCAAACCTAATGTGAACATTTTAGTTCTCCTTTTCAAAGGGCGGTTTTTGCAGAGGCACAATACCCCCGCTGTTAGCCATAGTGTATCCTATCAACAGACAAATGTCAAGCGGTTTCCGGAATTTCTTTTGTTTTTTTTTTGGAAATAAGGTTTTCATTTGTCCGAAACCCTTATTTTTCCCGGTACCCTTAATAGCACAGGTTACCTCTTCATTGCTTTCCCTTATTTGTAAATTAAGGGAATAAGGGTAAGAGTTTGGAGACGCATTACTATTAAGGGGGCGGAAAATGAAAATAAGGGTTACGCAAGTTTTGTCCCGGTAGGACGAAAAACAGCACCCGACAAAGTTTTATGCACCCAAAAAACCAGCTAAACACTGGGACGCATCATAGCATAAATCCGGTCAGTCCGCACTCTTACGAGTGCGGCTCCGATGCTGCTTTCTTACGAATGATGATACGAATAATGCCCTGTTAAAATATCCAAATTTACGGGGCAACCGCCAAGCCTTCGTACTTGACAGTCCACGAACCGTCTTGCGGGAAACCCGGCGCGTGAACATCTTTCGGCGCACCGTCCCAGCCGGCAGCCATCAAAGCAACGGCGTAAAGCAATCCGCCGTTCGACGGAAAATAAGGAAACGGTCCGCCGGTACTCAAGCCCGCCCGATTCATTGCGTTTCTCCCCGACGAATGGAGCAAAGCATCAACAGCAATTTTCGATTCGCCGTTTCGCGCCGCCGCCATCGCTGTCATCGGAAAGTCCCAGCCCCAGCATCTATCCCACTTCCACTCCGACCAAACTTTTTGAACCGTCTGCCTGACAACGAACGAATCCGTTCCGTCGCCGGGAATCATCCCGCCGGGACCAATCAATGACGGATGTTCCCAATTCATTTTTGTATAGGTATTGAGCATCCCTTCCTGGGAAAGATAGACACCTTCGTGCTGCGGCAGCGGCGATAATTTTTGTAACACATCGTCCCAATGTTTTTCACGCGGCAGACCAAGCCGCTCCCGCCAAGTCTGCGCCAGCCGCAAACCGGTACGCCAATAGGACAACTCGAATGCCGGATTAAATGTCGTTCGATAATTAGAGTTTTCCGGTACGGTTGCCAGCGGCGGACCGAGAACATACTGTTTTGTTTTCTCATCCCATTGCGCAAAGTCCGACATAAACTCTGCCGACTCCTGTACGATGTCCCGCCATTTTTCCAGCGTTTCTTTTGTCGGCGAAAGCCGGTATTCCAATTCGGCGTAGAAAACCGGATGCGGCTGCTGCCAAATCAAAAACGGACCGGTTCCCGACGGCGAATCTTCCGCATCCGGTCCGACCATTTTGGGCCACCTTGCACCTTTGAACCCCTGCGATTTTGCTAACTCACACGCCTTCGGCAGCGTATCCCGATAAAAGTTGAGCGACGGATTAAACAACGCCTGCCGTCCCCAAAGCGAATAATGCGCCCCGTGCCACCAGTGCATTTCGAGATGAAACTTTCCATACCAACCGTTATTGAAGAGTCCGCTTTCCTGCGGCGGAAGTGAACCCGATTCGTTGACCGCCAACAGATATTGCGAAAGAACGATACGGCGTTCTAATTCTTTCCAGCGGGTGTCTTTGCTTGCCGATAAATCAACCGCTCCGCCGCTCTGCCAAAAGTTTTTCCAAAAATCTTTTGATTTCTGTACAGCAACATCAACTGCCGGAAGTTTCTCCGGTTTTTGCGGTGCATATTCTGTAACAAATTCAAACGAGTCCGCCAGTTTGCCCGGTATCAAAACGAAGGTATGCGGTGCCGTTTGTTCGAGCAATGCCTGACCGCTCCAAGTCAGGGCGGTATGATAGGTAATCGAATCAAGTTCGCGGAGAAAATCGGCACGGCTGCCGCTTCGTGTCAATGTTGTCTGGTGAGCATCGGGCTTGTCCCAATCTGCACCGGTTCGACCGTGATGTCCGTAGGGAAACGCTAATTCAATGTGCAAGCGTCCCGCCGTGATTAACGGTGAGTGAACCCGAACAGCAAGACTGCCGGTCTGCGGCTCAACGCAGGTTTCAACATACACGGGAACGTTTTCGATTTTGTAACGACTTTCGATAATACCTGTCCAAAGGTTGAGCGTTTGCCGAATATCGGTAACATCTTTCGCTTCGATGAGTTTGCCGTCATTCTGTTTGATAAGGAACCGTAATCTGCCGAGACAGATTCGATGCGGATTTTCACGCATCCAGCCGTAGAGTTTTTCCTGACCTTTTGCAGAAGAGCGGTAAGACAGTTTGCGTCCGTGAAAATCGAATTCCTCTAATTTCAGGGCGGCGTGTTTGCCTTCGACCGGACAGGGAACGGAGTTCCAGCCCCAGTGAGACATTGTATTGCCGTGAAACGTTTGCAGACCGGTCGGGTCAATACCGAAGGCGATTTCGCCGTTGCCGGCTTGCAATAATTCCGTATCCGAAATTTTATCGAGTTCAACCGTGTGCCGTTTGACCAACGCTTCGCGGTCTATGGGTTCAGCAAAGGCAACAGCCGGAAGCAGGATAAAAGCCGCTGATAGAACAAATGAGGTAACGGCAATGCGCATAGATTTTTCTTGTTAAGGAATTTCTTAATTCTTTGTGATATTGGATACTGTATTTTAACCGCAAACAAGCAAGAATACAAGAAGTCAAGCGAACTGCAAATTCACATCCGCAACGCTCTGCTGCCGCTGTTTCAACGGTCTCTAAAAAACTGCTCTTGCATACTTTTTCACTTTCTTGTACAATGCTCTCACCTCAATAGGAATGAGGTTTTTTTCAAACACCGCATACCGCTGGTTTGCGGCAATGTTTTGAATGGAATCGGCAAGGATGCCCTGTTATTATTTTATACCCAGTTCAGTTTGCTTCATCGCCGCAGTGTGCCTCGTTTGGACTGCACCGGCAGCCGCGCAAGTCGATGATGCCTTCTCCATACCGGCAACGCAGTCATCGGCAACATTTACGCCGAAACGCAGTCTCGAAGTACCGCAATCCGATGCTGAATTGAGACGTGTCAAAGAGAGTTTTGCCAACACGTCTCCCGCACACAACAGCAGTGCAAATGTCAATAAGAGTGTCAATAAAAATATAACGGCAAATGGAAAAACAGCCGCCCAAGTTTCCTTTGCCGAAGAAATCGAACCGCCGAGACGTATCAATCAACAGCAATTGCAGCCTGCCGAACCGCTGCCTCCGCCCTCCGGTCTACATACTGCTGGTAACTCTGCCGCAGGTAACAATAACGCAAGCAGCACGGCAAGACGACCCGTTGCTCAGGCGGCGTTTCAGAAACCTCCGTCTTTCACACTGGAGGATTCCAATGAAGAGCCGGCATCAGCATTGCCGGAACGTTCCGAAGAAGCGGCTGACCCGATTTTGGATAAACCGCTGAAACGCAAAAAGCAGGAATCCGATGCCGATAAACAGGAAGCGGACGCGGAGAATACAGACACCGAAGGGCAAGCGGCGAAACAAAGCAGCAGCCGCAGTCATTGGAGCAACAAACTGCCGCATCCCGATTGGAGTGCCTCGTTATCGCCGGTGATTTCCGTTGCGGGCAGTTTGCTGATTGTTCTCTCCGCTTTCTTTTTGATTGCGCTGGTGTTCAAAAAAGTTTCGCCCAAAAGTTGCCGTCCGCTGCCGAAAGAAGCCTTTGAAAATTTGGGACGGACTTATATTACCGCCAAACAGCAACTGCAACTGTTTCGGCTCGGCAACCGCCTGATACTCGTTGCGGTTACACCGGACGGTGTTTCGCCGGTCAGCGAAGTAACCGATTCCGATGAAGTTCTGTCGCTGTTAGGAATGTGCCGCCGGCTTGATACGAATTCGGCAACGGACTTGTTTCAAAAAACAGTTGCCCGAATAACGGATGACGAAATCAATCAGTCGATACGGTCAGTGCGCCGAGAGCCGCATACTGCTTCCCGCAACAAGAATTCCCGCAATGCGTCTTTGGTGGACTTATACAGCGACCCGGACGAAAGCCTCGCCGAAATGCTCGCCAAAAGATAAGGACGGATAAATTGAAAATAAAAAGCGGACAATGGAAAATGATTGGGAAAATAATTTTTTCCCGACGGGCTGTTATGCTAACGGCTTGCATCATTCTCCATTTGCAATTTTTCATTGTTCATTGTTTCGGACAGGCAACGCTGAACAATTATAATCCCCGCCGTCCGCCGGAGGGACGTTATGCGGCGCGGACGGAGCCGCATCTTTGGCATCCTTACGATTACGATTCTAACAACGCAGCGGTCAATCGGGCGATTGATGACCGCTTCAAAAGTACGCCGGTACCTGACCCGCCGTATCCTGAAACACCGGCACAGAGCGGCGATATGTCGCTGCGGGTTCCCGAACAGGTGTTGCCCGGTGTCGATTTTCTGCGTTCGTCTGACGGTTTGGTATCAACGCTGCAAATTATGGTCGTCTTGACCGTTATCACGCTCTCGCCGTCGATACTGATTATGACGACATCGTACATCCGTATTATGACCGTTTTGGCAATTTTGCGTCAGGCGATTGGGACGCAGCAACTTCCGCCCAGTCAGGTCATTACCGCTCTGTCTCTTTTTGTAACATTTTTGATAATGATGCCGGTGTGGTCGGAAGTGTATACGGAGGCAGTGCTGCCGTTTCAGGCGCGGCGTATCGG
>JAITOZ010000299.1 GCA_031289675.1 Planctomycetaceae bacterium | reverse complement strand
GCCACTTTACGCCGTCAAGGACATCAGCATTTTGCCGGTACATTTCAAGGCGTCCCTGATTGGCAACGCCGTTGATAATCGTCCGCCCCAACATTCGTGCCGAATTACGGGACGCTTGCAAAATACCCGCCTGCGTCTCCGTTCCCCGAATAGTCTGCATAATCCCTGCAAGCGTCGTGCCTTCGATTACGCCCCGCTGTACGGACTGAAATATCCTATCTATATCGCTGCGGACATAACTCTCGAACCACTGACCGATTGACTGACCGTCAAAAGGCTGATAAGAAACAATATTGTTAATTTGCTTTTTTGTCAATTCCGGCTTCATTAACTTCCGCCGTACATCCCGCTCATTGTCCCGTAATTTTTGAAACGATAAATCAATTTCCTCCGCCGAATGTTCCGCCGTTGCCGATAAAAGTGTTTCCGATTGTTTAATAATCGCAAGTTTTTGGTCTCGGACTTCCAATACTGCCCGTTTTTTATTCAACGGTTCGTGTACGTTAACTTGCTTAACGCCGCACAAGCAAGATGACACATTCCGCCTTCTTCACCACACCGTATTATTGTACCAATTCAGCATATCTTTCTGACTTGGCTAGTAATTCAAACGGCAGATTTAATTTTACCATCACCGGCTTGGTCAGACGTTGTTCGGCAATGCGGCAATAATCGGGATTGAGTTCAAATCCTACATAATTTCTTCCGTTTTGCTTTGCCGAAACCGCCGTTGTTCCGCTTCCCATAAACGGATCAAATACTAATCCGCCTTTCGGACAACTGGCTAAAATCATTCTGTCAATAATTTCCAGCGGTTTTTGCGTTGGATGATTTACCCGCTCGGAATGAATCCGGTGAAGCCGCGAAATACTCCAAACATCTTTCGGATTATAACCGACTTCAAGCCATTTTTTGCCGACAAAAATTGACCGGCTGCGTGCCTTTTTCGTTTCGGCATCGTACGGAACACGCACGGAATCTAAATCGAAATAATAATCCTTTGTTTTTGCAAAGAAACCGATAGTATCGTGAACAGACGAAAAACGGCGTGTGCTGCCGCCCATACTCGGCACCCTTCTATCCCAGATAATTTCGTTCAGCATTATCATTCGCTTTTTTAACGCACAAAAGACCTCTGGTGAAAACCGCCACGTCAAAAAAAGGTAGAGCGAACCGGTCGGCTTGAGTTTTGGTAACACTAAATCAATCCACGATTCCGACCATTTCTGATAGTCGTTCGGATCAATTTTATCGGAATCGTTTCCATAATCCTTACCGAGACCATACGGCGGGTCGGCAAGGATTAAGTCAACGGAATTATTATCAATTTTTCCAATACCGTCAAAAAGGTTTTCATTAAAAATGGTGTTTATCATTTGGGCAGTTTGATGCTGGTCGATTTATCACGCAGCAACTGTAAAAATTTTTGTCTCGTACGATATTCCGGTTGATGATTGTAAAATGCTTGAATTTTATCGTTGCGAGGATTAACGTAAATCGGCATAAACTGCGGCGAAAACAGTTGTATGTAAGACGGGTCAAAGTGAATGACAATATCCTGAAACCGAATACCGAAGCAAGCGTAAATTAAATCGTAATCGGGATTTGCAGAATACTGCATATACAACTTTTCAACAGCGGCAATGTCGTTTTTGTTTTCTTTGCCGCCGATATTATGCACTTTGATATTGATGTAATACGGCGTGCCGTTTTTGATTATTTCACAATCGTGTAAGCAGGTATCCGGCATATCAAAATCGACATTATCTAATCCCATTTCATCTTTGCGGTATTTCGTCTGTTGCGTAATAACCTGTTCAACCAGCCAACTAACCGAGCGGGTATGCGGTTTTAATCCGTAAGGCAGGACAGACTTGTCGGTAACACTAAAAGACGGCAAAAAACGGAAAAGTTTTTGATAAACATCCCGAATGATTTCGATTTCGTTTAAAATTTTTTCAACTTCTACATTCATATTTATGCTGTTTTTTATTACATAGCAACTAATTTGAAAACCGGAGTGCATCAATTTTCCCCAAATTATCGCTCTCTGTCAATACGGCAGAAAAATTGCCCCTTTGAGTTGCCGGTAAGCGTCTTTGTCAGGATTTTCCTTTTCCCAGCGTTTGACGGCATCGTAACGCAACTGCTTGCGGTAGTCGTATGATAAATCGTCCCAATCCTTCTTCCGCTTGTCCCGACTGTTATACTCCTCCTCTGCCAGTTTGTCAAAGTTCTCCGCCTCTGCCGGCCGCTTTACGCCGTCAAGGACATCAGCATTTTGCCGTAAGATAGCGGCAACACGCCCTACGGTCTTGAAAACAAAATCCCTTCTGTTATACTGTCGGCACGCAATCATCGTCACAAACGAGTACGCAATACCGTAATGCTTTTGAAACTTGGAATTCCCGCCGGCTCTTTGCAAGAGGCGACCTTTGAACTGTTCAGAAAAAGCGGATACAACATTTCCGTGCAGCCCCGAAGTTATGTCCCGACTATCGATGACGGCGAAATCGAATGTCTGTTGATTAGGGCGCAGGAAATGGCACGCTATGTTGCCAACGGGGCTTTGGATGCCGGTTTGACCGGACACGATTGGATTGTCGAAACACAAAGCGATGTGATCGAAGTTGCCGAACTTCGGTTCTCCAAAGTCAGCCGCCGTCCCGTCCGCTGGGTTCTCTGCGTTCCCGAAGATTCCCCGATACAGACCGTTGCGGATTTACAAGGAAAACACATTGCGACCGAAGGTGTCGGCTTAACAACGCAATTTCTTGCAAAACACGGAGTAACTGCACACGTGGAATTCAGTTGGGGGGCAACGGAAGTCAAGCCGCCGAAACTTGCCGATGCGATTGTCGAGGTTACCGAAACCGGCTCTTCGCTCAAAGCCAACAAACTGCGGATTGTCGCCGAAGTGCTGCAAAGCACGACCCGTTTTATTGCCAATCATCAGGCATATCAGGACACGCAGAAAAAGCAGAAGATTGACGACATCGTGTTAATGCTTCGGGCAACGATGGCGGCGGAAGGCAAAACGGGGCTAATGATGAACGTGCCGAAGGAAAAGTTGCAGGAAATCATTCAGATTTTGCCGGCACTGAAAAATCCGACAGTTTCGCCGCTGTCGGACGGTCAATGGTTTTCCGTTTCGACTATAATTGACGAATCGGTTGTGCGGACTCTGGTACCGAAGTTGAAAAACTTCGGCGCAACAGGCATCGTAGAGTTTCCGATAACGAAAATTATTGATTAGATTATCCTAATCACACCTGACCATTCCTTTTTTTCTTTTGGTTCATATTTCCAAATAAAACCGAAGTTACAATTCCCTCCGCGCGACATCTTGCTTATTTTTTACCTATCGGTTAATATTTATGCAATCCCGTTTGGAGAAACCTATCAAAATGTTAAACAAATTATTTGCCCGTGTCCTCATTTTCGTAACAGCAATGTTCGTTTGGGTTCTGCCGCTTGCAGCACAGGAAGAAGAAACCAAACCGGACTGGGTGCTGCAATTTGTTATTACCTGTGTTTTTCTCGGATTAGCATTGGCGATTCTGCTGCGTCCGTCAAAACGTAGTCACACCGTTTTCTCGAATGAGGAACTGCACGCCCAAAAAGAAGAGGCAATGAAAAAAATAAAGGGACATTAAATGCTGCGCTGGAATCATTGTGAAACGGCGTTTGAGGCGTTTTTGCGGCAAAAGCAGACACCGTACTTGCCGTTATGGAGAGACACCGCAGCCAACTCGACAACGGAAAGACGTTCAAAAATCCGGACTTTGTGATTTCCCGCAGCGCAATGACAATTCTCGAAGTGATGCTCGCCCTGGTGATTCTCGGCGGCTCCGTTGCCGTTGTCGGCGAATTGTCCCGCCAATCTTTGCAAAATGCCCGAAACGCTGCCGATTTGACCCAAGCCCAACTTCTCGCTGAAAGTATTTTAGCAAAAGTCCGGCTCGGCATTATTGAACAGAAATCCGCTTATGATATTCCTGTCAATAACTCGATGAATGCGAATGACATTGTTGTTGATACCAATGCCGTTAACGAAGGGAACGCTTCCGAAGTGCTCTGGCTTTATTCTTTAGAAGTTACGGAAATAGAAAGCAATCTCCTTGAATGGGCTGTTACCGTCCGCCGTAATTTGCCGCAGGAACAGCATCCGGCTGCCTGCCGGTTGGTACGCTGGGCGGCTCTTGACAATCCGTGACGGAGAACGGACAATAGAAAGCCGGAGCGGTGATTGAACTGCTCCAAATAATATCCTAACCCTACCCTACAAACTATGGGAAAAATTGCTATCGGCGTTAATATGGAATATGTCCGGCACGAAGATAAAAACTTCGAGTGGGGCGTTGCGAAGGCAAAAGAAATCGGTTACGAATACGTCGAGCCGATGGTTCACTGGGGACGCGAACTTCTTTCCGAAGCGGGATACTTTCACAGCGTTTCGATGTGGGACGACCCTTACCGCATCCGCAGGGCATTGGAAAAGCACGGCGTTAAAGCCTCCGCTCTCTCGGCACATTGTCCGCTGTGCAAACCGGATGCCTCAACCGATTATCTCAAACAAGCCGTCCGTTTTGCCGCCGAAGTCGGCGCACCGGTCGTTTGCACCGATGAAGGTCCCAAACCGGCTTGGTCAACACAGGAAGAAGACTTTACTTTGATGAAGTACGTTCTCAAAGAGGCTTCGTTTCTTGCCGAAGCGAGAAATATCAAAATCGGTATTGAGCCGCATCAGCAATATACCGTCAAGCCGGAACTCTATGATAAAATTATTGCCCTTGCCGCTTCGGCATCAGTCGGAGCGAACTTTGATACGGGCAATTCCTATCTTGCCGGTCAAGACCCTTACGTGTGGCTTGAAAAGGTGAAGGGGAAACTCGTTCATCTGCACGCCAAAGATATTTCGGTGCAGCAGTCGGATGCTCAGCGGGGGACGGTAACGGGAACGCCGGTCGGCTGTGCCTGCGGCGACGGCGTGGTGGACTGGGCAAAGGTCATTGCCATTGTCAAACCGCTGCCGCAAGACATTGTTTTCAGTGTGGAGTGCGGTACAGTCGAACAGGCCGTCCGAAGTTTGGAACACCTGCGCAAGTTGGTTTAGCGCATACCGTTTTTGCTGCGGAACAAGTGCTTCGCGCAAGAACGCAAAGTTCGCAGAAAATAATCCCAAAGAAGGATGAGCGTTCTGCGCAGGGTGTTATCCCTATGAATGAAGATAACGGCAAGCGGCGTGTTGTGAGCGGTGCGTGCGTTAATCAGAAACTCGCTGCTGGTCGCTCACTTTGTCGTTGCCCTTATAAATGCTGTGCTGCGGCACTCATAATCCGGTTTCTAGTCCCAATATGCCGAGTAACGGGTTATCCGTTGTGCGCCGTCTGCCGATGCTTTTTTCCGTCGAAAATCTTTCTTTGGTTTCTAACTACAGAACGCTTCTTGACAGTGTTTCATTCGATGTTCGGCAGGGGGAATATCTTGCCGTTATCGGTCCCAACGGAGCCGGCAAATCCACGCTGCTCAAATGTCTCGACCGTATCCGCTGCGGTTGGAGCGGCAAAGTGATGTTCGACAATAAACCGCTGCAAGACTACGCACCGGCAGCGTTAGCGAAGCGGATTGCATTCGTCCAGCAAGCCATATCCGTTGAATTTGCTTTCACTGTCCGGCATCTTGTCGAAATGGGACGTTATCCGCATTTGAAACCGCTTTCGCCGCTCAACGAATCGGACAAGGAAATCGCCGAAGAAGCAATGCGTATGATGGAGGTAGAGCATCTGGCAGAGCGTACTCTTGACACGTTAAGCGGCGGGGAGCGGCAAAAGGTGCATATTGCGGCGGCACTGGCGCAGCAAACGGAGATTCTGTTTCTCGATGAACCAACGGCTTATTTGGATTATCGGTATCAAAGCGAAATCGGCAGGCTGTTGCGGTCACTCAATCAAAACGAAGGCAAGACGGTCATCGAGGTAACGCACGATGTCAACCGCGCCGTAACAGATGCGACGCATGTCATTGCCTTGTCATCAGGAAAAACCGTCTTTGACGGCTCTCCGGCCTATTTAATGCAGCCGGAATGTTTAGAGAATATTTTCGGTATTAGTTTTCAATTTGCCGCTCATCCGGTTTTACCGCTGAAAATTGCCGTACCGGGAATATAATCCTTACACCGCTGCTCCGCAAAGGACAACTTAATTGCCGTCTTTTTTTACAGCAAAAGTAACATTCGCAATGCCGCTTTCGGCAGCAAGAACAAGTACCGATTCAACATCCCGATACGGAACGTCCTTGCCGGTACGAATGCGGATTTCGAGACTTTTTTCCGATTTCGCCTTTGTTTTCGCAAAGAGTTGCCGTAATTCGTCAGATGTTATCGGCACCGTACCGGCAAGCAGTTGTCCGGACTGCGGAATGTTGATTGTTAGACGTTCGGTCTCCGCCGGATTTTCCTCTCTGCCGGTTTCTGCATTAGGCAGTTCCATCTCGACAGAAACGTCTTGCTGTATTAAATTGCTTGAAACGATGAAAAAAATAATTAACAGGAACACGACATCAATCATCGGTGTCATATTCAGTAATTGATTTTTTGTTTTCACGTGTTTGGGCAAACGCATTGACGGTTCCTTATTAAGAATGATAATATCAATGAACAATTATTTCAACACAATGGACAAAGGTTTCCAGTTTTTTTGTACACAAATCGGAATGCCGGGACTTCCGACGCTTCGCCTTGGAAGTCCCTTTGACTTTGAAAAACAGGTATCGCTCGTGATGATTCAAGATGCGCCGTCTCCCGAACAAAAAGACAGCGAACTGCGTCCGTTTTATACGGCAATGCTGCGCCGGTATTTAAGCGAAACAAACGGCGGGGCATTCATTCTCTTCACGAATTATCAACTTCTCAAACGTACCGCTGCCGCTATGACGGCTTGGCTGAGCGAACGGGAAATGCCGCTCTTTGTGCAGGGTGAAGGAATGCCGCGAAGCGAAATGGTGCGGCAATTCAAAGAACAAAACAATGCCGTCCTTTTCGGCACGGACAGTTTTTGGCAGGGCGTTGATGTACCCGGTCAGGCATTGCGGAACGTCATTGTAACAAAATTGCCGTTTCTTGTTCCGACCGACCCCATTGTCGAAGCGAAACAGGAATTAATCAAAAAACGCGGCGGCAATCCGTTCAGAGACTATCAACTTCCGGCGGCAATTTTGAAGTTCAAACAGGGTTTTGGACGTTTGATACGCACAAAAAACGACACCGGACTCATTGTCGTTCTTGACCCGCGGATCCACACAAAATCTTACGGCAGGCAATTCCTTGATGCCCTGCCGAAGTGCCGCATCCGGTATGATAAGTGTTAGAAAGCGGTGACACAACGGCAAAAGAGAGACGGGAACAATCAAAACCGCGAAACTGTTCTTCAATACCAATAATCCGAATCAAATTTGAAAATGAGGATTAAAGATTTCCTGCCAAGGCAGTCCCCAATCTCCGACCGCCTGCATAAACGGGTCGGGGTCGAACTGCTCCATATTGAACACGCCTCTGCCGCTCCACTGCCCCGTCATCACCATTGCTGCGCCTAATGCCGCCGGTACACCCGTCGTATAACTTACCGCCTGCGCACCGGTCTCGGCAAAACATTCTTCGTGAACACACGTGTTGTAGATGTAATAATCGAAGGGGGACGGGTTAGAATCGCCGTCCTTCCGGCTTCCTGTAATCCAGCAGCCGATACACGTTTTGCCCTTTGTTTTCGCTCCAAGCGAAGCGGGGTCGGGCAGCAGCATTTTCAAAAACTGCAGCGGAATAATTTCCTGACCGTTGTACATCACGGGGTCAATCCGCGTCATTCCTACGTTTTGCAGCACTTTCAGGTGCGTCAGATAGGACTGTCCAAACGTCATCCAAAACCGCATCCGCTGCACTTCGGGATAATACCTGACAAGCGATTCCATTTCCTCGTGATAGAGTAAATACATCTCTTTCGGACCGATACCGTCGGGGAAATCGAAAATCTTTTTTACGCTCAGCGGTTCGGTTTCGTGCCACGTTCCGTTCTCATAATAACGTCCCTTTGCCGAAACTTCCCGAATGTTGATTTCAGGATTAAAGTTCGTCGCAAACGGATAGCCGTGGTCGCCGGCGTTGCAGTCGATAATATCGACCGTGTCCATCCGCTCAAAATAGTGTTTCCGGGCATAAGCGGTATAGACGTTCGTTATTCCCGGGTCGAATCCGCTGCCGAGGAGTGCCGTCAGTCCCGCCTCGGCAAAGCGTTCGTGATATTTCCACTGCGGCGAATAACAAAAATGCGCTGTATCGGGATGCTCGTAATTAGCGGTATCAAGATAATGCACGCCGGTTTCAAGGCAGGCATCCATAATCGTCAAATCCTGATACGGCAGGGCGATGTTCATTACCAAATCCGGTTTGACATCGTTTATCAATGCAGCGAGTTCCGCTGCTCTGTCAGCATCGACCTGTGCCGCAGCGATACGGGGCGATGCTTTGTCTGCCCTGCCGCTCATTTTCGTCTTTATATCGGCAACGATAGCATCACATTTTGATCGGGTTCTGCTCGCAAGCGTGATTTCTCTGAATACTTCGGGGTGCTGTGCGCATTTGAACGCGGCAACTCTGCCGACTCCGCCAGCCCCGATGATTAAAACTTTGTCCATATCCGGCGGATTTTACCCGAAAATATCCGTTTTTTCAAGAGGCAATGCAAAAGCATCATCCGGCGGTATCCATCATTGTTTCGGTTATACCCCGAAACCCCTTGTCTGTATAGTTAGGTAATAACGGCGCGCCTTTTTGCGTCAGCGGCGCGCCTTTTTGCGGCAGAAAGAAGTCTTTTTGTGCCAGCGGCGCGCCTTTTTGTGCCAGAAAGTAGTCTTTTTGTGCCAGCTGCGCGCCTTTTTGTGCCAGAGGCGAGCCTTTTTGTGCCAGAAAGAATTCTTTTTGTGCCAGCGGCGCGCCTTTTTGTGCCAGAAAGAAGTCTTTTTGTGCCAGAAAGAAGTCTTTTTGCGGCAGAAAGAAGTCTTTTTGCGGCAGAAAGGAGTCTTTTTGCGGCAGAAAGAAGTCTTTTTGTGCCTGAAAGAAGTCTTTTTGCGGCAGAAAGAAGTCTTTTTGTGCCAGAAAGAAGTCTTTTTGCGGCAGAAAGGAGTCTTTTTGCGGCATTGCCTTCGTCTGTTTTCTGGTTCTGTCAGCAGGTATGTTTGCTCCGATGAACAGGAGCGGTCTGTTTTACGCCCCTTGCGGAACCTTTTGAAGAACATTATAATCGCCTGCTGTTGGTTTTTGTTACTGTTTCTAACGTGCCGGACCTGTTGCGGTCTTAAATAAGAATGCTGCCGAAAAGTTGCGGAAAATTACTTTACAATGCCGTCCGTGAAACGCTGGAAACAATGGCGTTTGCCGATGTTGTTCCCTGTTCCATTAAAGTTGCAGGCGAAGAAGTGGCTCAGGATGACGACTTTCGGGTAAGTGAGCAAAGCGGTTCGCCTGCCGCTTCCGGCTGGGGCGATGAGACGGACGAGACGGCAGCCCCCGCTGATGCTTGGGGAACAGCCGTACCGCAAACGAACGAAGCGGCTGGTGAAAGTTGGGGAGACAGTCCCCTGCCGGCAACGACCTTACCGGCGGAGAGTGCCGAAGAAGATGCTTGGGGGACAGTTCAGGCGGACACCGGCGTTGTTGATGATGCGGAGTGGGGAAATAGCGGTATTACTGTTTCGCCGGAAGACCCGTGGGGAGATGCCGTGCTGGCAGAACAAGCAGCCGATGCGCCGCAGAGACCGCAGGAAGCCGACTTTGATAATATGGTGGATTCCCAGACGGCTTGGTGTTGGGCTTGTATGAAGGTCAATTCTCCTGACATTCATTCCGTCTGGTTTATTGTGCCGAAAAGCCTTGCCGATGCTTTGGCGCAGAATATGTACGCCGGTGAAGTTACGGAAATGGACACGCCGGTTATCCGTGATTTGGTTGCGGAATTGACGAATGTTCTCGGCGGGCGTTTGATGCTTCTTCTTGAAGAAATGGGCGGCAGGTTTACGCTGACAGTTCCTGAAATCGGTTTCGGTTTGCCGGACATTCCCGAAACGGCGGCGATGCAAAATGTGATATGCAAAATCGTCGTGGACGGCGAACATCCGATTATTACGGCGTTGTGTTTCAATCCGGGCAGCACACTTGCGGCTGGATAGTTTTAGATACGGTGAACAACAACACCGTACTGGTGAAGATTTTGACATTACCTGATTATGAAAAAGATTGTCCTTGCCTTGTTATTTGTTCCTTCCCTGGCATTTGCACAAGGTGCTGCGCCCGTTTTCATTGAGGCGGAATCCTTTTCCGTTAAGGGCGGCTGGGTCGTTGACCAGCAGTATATGGACGTAATGGGGTCGCCCGTCCTGCTGGCTCACGGGATGGGAGAACCCGTCGCCGATGCCGTTACAGAAATCACTCTGCCCCAAACAGGAAAATATAACGTATTCGTGCGCACCCGAAATTGGGCCGCACCGTGGACTCCGCAGTACGCTCCCGGAAAATTTCAGATGAGCGTCAACGGACAAAAACTGGAAACCGTGTTCGGAACCGAAGGCGATCCCTGGCATTGGCAAAACGGCGGAACCGTTGACATTAAAGACACAAAAACCAAAATTGCACTGCACGACCTGACCGGTTTCGACGGTCGGCTCGATGCAATCATTTTTGCACAAGACCCAAACTACACACCGCCGGAAGACATCAAGGAAATTGACAAAATCCGCCGCAAAACTTTGAATTTAGCCGCAACACCGCTGGACGCTCCTCCGGCAAAAGAAGGACCTTTTGATTTGGTCGTGGTCGGCGGCGGTATTGCCGGTATCTGTTCCGCTATTTCCGCTGCAAGACTTGACTGCAAAGTTGCGCTGATTCAGAACCGTCCGACCATCGGCGGCAATAACAGCAGCGAAGTCCGCGTTCATCTTCAGGGACGGATAGGTTATCCGCCGTATCCGAACCTCGGCAATCTTGTTCACGAACTCGACCCGCAGCACGAAGGCAATGCAGAACCCGGCGAATTTTATAAAGACGAAAAAAAACTTAACGCCGTCAAAGCCGAAAAAAATATCACGCTGTATTTGAACACGCATATCATTGCGGCGGAAACAGAGAAAGATTCTGAAAACTCTGCCGGTAAATCGGTCAAAATCATTTCTATTGTCGGCAAGAACATTGAAACGGGCATTGAAACGAAATTTACCGGCAAACTTTTTGCGGATTGCAGCGGCGACGGCAATCTCGGTTTTCTTGCCGGTGCCGATTGGCGGATGGGCAGAGAATCGAAAGCGGAAACAAGAGAGGACCTCGCACCGGAAAATCCCGACAAGATGACGATGGGGGCATCGGTACAATGGTATTCCGTTCCCGCTAAAGATGCTGCGGGTCAAGGAGTCAAAACGGAATTTCCGCCGCTTCCCTGGGCGCATCAATTTACGCACGAAAGCGCACAGCCGATGATTAAAGGCGATTGGGATTGGGAAACCGGTCTCAATGACGACCAGGTTTGGGATATTGAACGGATTCGGGACAACGGACTGCGTGCCGCCTACGGTCATTGGGCGTATATGAAAAATCAGAGTGAGGCAAAATGGCGGGAACAGGCGGATACCCGTAAACTCGGCTGGACGGCGTATATTGCCGGCAAGCGGGAATCCCGGCGGTTGATGGGCGATATTATTCTTCAGGAGCAAGACCTTACGCAGAGTGAAATTTATCCTGATGCTTGTTTTGTAACAAATTGGGGAATTGATTTACATTATCCTGAAAAGAAGAACGAACAATTCTTTTCCAGAGAGGCGTTTCGGACGATTGCCAAAGGTAAGGCGATTCAGCCTTATGCTGTTCCGTACCGGACGCTTTATTCGCGGAATGTGTCGAATCTTTTTATGGCGGGACGCTGCATTAGTGTAACGCATGTTGCTCTTGGAACGATACGGGTGATGCGTACCAGCGGAATGATGGGCGAAGTCGTTGGTATGGCGGCATCGCTTGCGGTCAAAAATGACACGACACCGCGCAGTGTGTATGAAAAACATCTGAATGAACTCAAAGCGTTGATGGAAAAAGGTATCGCCCCGAAGCCGGAGAAATACTGGCACACAGCGCAGCCGCGCATAAGCCAGCCGGTCAAAAAAGCAACGCCGCCCGCTTCAGCCGGTTGGGTGAAGCACCCCGATAATCCTGTCATACGCGGCAGTCAGATTATCCTCGAAACCGTTGTGGACGATAACGGCACTTTCAAAGCGTGGTTCGATGTCCGCTCCGAACGTTCTATCGGCTATGCCGAAAGCAAAGACGGCGTTCATTGGACTGACATTAAAATCGTTCTTGCCCCCGCTGCCGGAACGTATGAGGAATACAATATCGACCGTCCTTATGTTGTCAAAAAAGACGGCACGTTTTATATGTGGTACACCGTTCACAGCAAGGCTGTCAAGAAACAGGAAAATCACGGTGCTGCCGCTGTTACGCAAATTGCTTTTGCAACGTCAACGGACGGAGTGAATTGGAAACGGATGTCGGACAAGCCTGTATTGAGTGCAACAGAAAAGTGGGAAAACGATTCGGTAATGTGTCCTGTTACAATCTGGGACGAAGACGGCAATGTCCCTCAAAGTAATGTCCCTCAAAGCGGGGACACTCAAAACGGGATATGGAAAATGTGGTATAGTGCCGGCGGTGCTTACGAACCGACCGACAGGGGTTATGCGGTAAGCAAAGACGGTCTGCATTGGACAAAGCACAAGCAGCCGGTATTCAGCGGCACGAAGAACGGGCAGGATTGGGACGGCTGGGGCATCGGCGGCGGTTCGGTCGTGAAACACAAGGGACAGTATTATCTGTTTTATATCGGTTACAAAACGATTGATTACGCTCAAACCGGTCTTGCGAGGTCGAAGGACGGCATCACAAATTGGGAACGGTACCAAGGCAGCCCGATTGTTTCGCCGGGGGCGGATTATGATAAGTTGTCGGTGTATGTTACGCAGGTGATTTACCGTGAAAAGGAAAAGCGTTGGTATCTTTGGTATTCCGGGCGCAACAAGACTGAAAGTCCGTGTTTGGTCACGAAAGACGGCGAAGACTTGGGATTTGACAAAGCAAAAAATTAACGGGGACGGCGAGTACCTAATCATAGGAAACGGCATTGATATTTCATAACCCGATTGCTTGGGGACTGCTCCTGCTGGCGGTCCCGATTATTGTCTTTTATCTGCTGAAGGTTAAGCTTCGCCGCGAGCAGGTTGCAACGGCAATTTTTTGGCAGCAGATATTTGAGGAACAGCGGACACGCCGGATTTGGCGGCGTTAATCGAAGTTCGGTCGATCTTTTACACTAGCCGTGTTGCGTAACAGTCAACTCGTTACGGTTCGCAACGTTTTATTGTATGCCAGCATTCTAGTCAAGGGGCTATCAATGTCGAATCATTATGCAAATTTGATGACATTAGACGGCGCGGCATTCAGACGCGTTACCGGAACGAAGCGAATCGTAAGTTAGGCAAGAGCTTTGCATAATTATCTTGGGGCTTGACATACCGGAGAATTTTTTCATTTCGCAGACTCAAGTAGTTTTTACAAGCAACGCCTGCCGAGTAATTCCACACAATTTCCTGATTGAGGTACAGAGGTATTTTATTCCATAACAGATAGGGAAGCGGTGCGGTACGCCCTCTTGAATCGGCGGAATATAACCGAGATTCAAGAGCAATGCACCTTCCGCCGATAGGAGACGGCGGCAGGTTTCACCAACCCATCTTCGTGTCCAATGGATGTAGTCATTTATGGACAAAACCGCTTCATATCCTTTACCGATATTGTAAGGAGGACTTGTTACGACCAAATCAAACAGTCCATCGGATAACAACCGCTGCGCTACAAAAATCGACACAGTCTAATGACTTTCCGCAAAATAAGGCATCCCTAAACGTTCAAGCAAATGCTGCTTTACATCATTAAGAGCCTTTGCAAATACACGTCATTGTTTGGTTCCTGCGATTTAAGCGAAGAAAATTTTTATTTCCCGCTCTGCCGATGCCGGTGAGTCTGAAGCATGTACCAAGTTACGCTGACTGCTCAATGAATAATCGCCTCTGATTGTTCCTGCCGGTGCCTCGATACCGTTTGTCGGTCCGACCATCCGCCGCACAACGGCAATCACTTCCGGTCCTTCGAGAACAGCCGCCACAATAGGTCCGCTCGTAATGTATTGCTCTAATTGAGGATAGAACGGTTTATCCCGATGTTCGGCATAATGAAGTCCCGCTAACTCCGGTGTGATACGGAGCATTTTCATTTCGGCTATCCGCAGCCCTTTCTTTTCAAACCGATGCAAAACCGCACCGGCAAGGTGCCGCTCAAGAGCATCCGGTTTTAACAAAATCAATGTACGTTCCATTGTGCCTCTTATTTCGGTTTTCGAATCATCAATTCTTCCTTGTCTGCATCATAAATATATTCCTGCCCGTCAGGAAGTTCGGGAAGTTTCAGGCTGTTCTTTTTGATAATATCTTTCATAAAGGCTTCGTGCGTTTCCGGTCCTTTGTTATCGTTTTCCGCTTTGTACAATTTCAGGGCTTCAGGAATTTGAATACGAAAGACAGTCATTTCTCTTGCCCGAAACAGTGTTGCCACAGGAACCGTGATTATATCGGAAACCTTATTCCCGCCCGCCTGACCGTACTGACCTTTTTTGCCCGTCCCGACTTCGGCTTTTTGCATTACCGTATCTTTATCCTTTCCGGCTTTTTCGTTCCCCGCCTTTTTACTATCATCCGCTTTTTTTTCGTCGGCGTTTTTCGTGTTGCCGCTTTTTTTCGTTTCAGGTTTGTCTGATTCCGCAGCGGGTTCATCTTTAGAAGGAGCATCTTGCGGGCTTTTTTCCGGTGCTTTCTCTTCCGCCGAAGACTCGGTCTTTACCGGCTCGGCGGCTTCTTGTTTCGCTTTTTTATAGGCAGATTTTGCCTCGTCTTCCCGCCTTACTTTCCCTTGCGGAGCGGATAAACCGCAGCCGGCGCAGAATAACAACGATAAAACCAGAACAGCAACAAACGGTCTCATTGGAATTGTTCTCCCCCATATCGGTGGAATTATGATGTTGAAATGGCGTTCCCCACTTACGTTACCTCGTCAATCGTCCATTGTCAAGTGCTTTCTGCGTATCGTTTGCAGCGTTCCGTCAAGGGCAAAGACACCGCCGAAACAGCAAACCAGCGTTGTAACGATACGGACACCAATCGCAACAATCAAACCGGTGCCGACCGGTGCGGCGAAAATGTGGTGATACATTTCCTCAAAAACCAATTCAAAGGGACCGGCAGCAGGAATAAGCAACGCTAATTGCAGAACGCTGTAAAGCATCAGGTGACTCAGAAAATCCGGTATCTTTCCGAAGAAAGCCAGTGCCGTAAAATACATCGAAACCGATGCAAGGAAATGCGTCAAAAACGACACCAGAAAGGCGTAAAACAGACACGTTTTACGGCGGCGGTACATCAGCATTGCTCGTGTTAATTTTGCCAGATAAGTACCAATGTAAGGGATTTTCTCCAGCAGATTTTCAAAATGTCCCTTGTTGAAAAACGGCGTAAAAACTAAAGCGGCACCGAGAAAACCGGCAGCAGTCAAGGCAAACATCGTATAAGATACCGTTCTTGCTAACAGTTCCGGCCTAAAGGCAAGTCCCGTCATCAGAACGGTAACGGTTCCGTAGAGAAACATTACCAGCAAGCCGATAATCCGGTCAACGATCACGCTGGCAAAGGCTTGCGGACGTAAATCAGGATTGCTTTGTGCCAGTAAAAAGGCTTTCGCCCCGTCACCGCCGACGATACCGAGCGGGGTTAAATTGATGAAGAGACCGAGCAGCCCCAAACGTTGGGCTTCAAAATGCGAACACCGCAATCCGAAAGCCGTAACGAGCCAACGCCAACGGACAAATGTTACAGCGGCGGCGCAGGTTTGGACAAACAACGCACCGGCGAGTAAATCCCAGCGTTTCGGCTGTTCCCAAAAAACCGCAAAGATATTTTTACCGTCATCGTCCGTTGCTGTAACCGCCTTCCAAATGAGAAAGCCGAATATAACGGAAACGACAAGAATCTTTATCAATAAAACGGTAATTTTTTTTCGGTTCACGGATTGCTCGGTTCGCTGTTTTTTGCTGCCTCTTCAATAAGGCTCGCCGCCGGTTCACCGTTTCCGATACGCTGCAAAATGTCGCAAAGGTCTTTCAACTCTTCCGCTTTGTCCTGCTGCATCGTGTAAAGAATCGCTCCGCGCTTTGCCTCTTCCATTGCCAGCAGCATTTCTAAAACACGCCGCATCGCACCGTCCTTCCAAAGTTTGCGAATGACTTCCTTCGCTTGTTCGGGATCCATATTTTCTAACAGCCGTGTTTCTTCGCCTAAACCTGCCGCCCGCGCTTTATCTTGATATTCTTTTACCCGTTTTTCAAATGCGCTGATTTTTGCTGAATCATCAACGACTGGCGGCGTTTCAACTTTCGGCGGTTCCGGTACGGGTTCGGCGGCAATTTGTTCGATGGGCATAACAGATTGCGTTTCGGCTTGCCTGTTCCGTTCGGCACGGCGTTCGAGAACGGCATCGTATCCCATTTCGGCAATGCGGTTTTCGGCGGCTTTTTGTTGAGCATCAATGTCGAGGCCTTGCGCAACGGCGAGCATCTTGTAGTATTTTGTTTTGTCGATATTCCAAGCGTATTTCAGATACAAGCCGAGCAGGATAGCGGCGCAACAGGTTGCGGTTCCGAGATAAAGGGCACCAACGCCTCCTGCTTGAAGGGCTTTAGTGCCGAGACGACCTGCCAAAGGGAGAAGTTTTTTGAACATAACGCCTCAACACTGCTGCGTATAAACCATTGCATAGAAAATAAATATCAGTAGAAATTTTATCACTTTTACCGTCATTTTCAAGAGAAATGTTCCCCGCACCTGCGGTATTAGGCAAAACTATAACCGTTCCTTGTCAATCTGGTTAATCTTTATCGGTTATAGCGTTCAACTCGCTTTCCCTGTACGTCCCTGCCTTGATGTTTCGATAAGCAACTAGAAAGACATTATACCCGCTGTTGCCGGTAAAATTTTAGGGGCTTGACAAGTTTAAGAGTTATTTTTTCATAAGTTTTTTTATAATTTTGGCAAGGTTTTCTTTTCGATGGTTGAAGCGGAATTCCGTTTCCTTTAAGTGTATCACAAACTT
>JAITOZ010000296.1 GCA_031289675.1 Planctomycetaceae bacterium | reverse complement strand
AAGTTTGTGATACACTTAAAGGAAACGGAATTCCGCTTCAACCATCGAAAAGAAAACCTTGCCAAAATTATAAAAAAACTTATGAAAAAATAACTCTTAAACTTGTCAAGCCCCTAGATGATTATCTAAAACGGGGGTGTGGATTATGCTCGTGCATAAATTAGGGGATCGCACCTCGATTCGGTACAATCCAACTATTGCCGGCGGAATGAAAAATGGACAGCGCAGTTACATTCCGGGCATAGGTTACATTCGGATTACCTGCGTCGAAGCGGTGAAACTGGCTGATTTGACCGATGCCGATGCTCTGCCCGGCGGTTTTCCGACCGCAGACCTGCTTCGCAGGGAAGTTCGAGCGGTTTATAAAGAAAAAACGCAGGAACATTGGAAAAAACGTCTTACGGCATACCGGATTTGCTTTGTAGTCTATCCGCCGCACATTTAAGGGGAAATGCAGGAAGAGAAGTAAGAAGTAATTACACAGAACAGATGTACGCAGGACACACGCGGAACAGACGGGGGAAACAGGTTCGTTGCCGGAAAATATCCGGGCAAAACTGCACCGGACGGCTGAATAATGCGGTATCTATCACTGGACAACAAGGCTGCCCGCATTGTAGTAAAGCCCCGCCGGTCATTTCGGCAATGTTTTGCAGTGCGGATTCGTCTATTGATGTGATTGACTGACAATCTGCTGCCTGCCGAATCGGTCGGTCATAAGATACGGTGCTTCGCCGCAGAAATTCAATTTGGATGACGAGATAGACCCGCGGAAGAAGCAAAAAATAATAAGGAGAATGAAAATGAAACAATGGAGGGGAATTGATAATTGATAATTGATAATTGATAATTGATAATTGATAATTGATTTTTAGAAAAACGCTAAAATCACTAAAACGATGACGGAATAACGGCAACAGCCGACCTCTATTATCAGCCATCAATTTCAGCACGTAATGCACGCATACAAAACATTCACGCTTCACGGTCAGGAATACGGTTATTACGCTTTATCCGCTCTTGATGCTGATTTATCTGCACTGCCGTATTCGATACGCATTCTTCTCGAATCCGTTTTACGCAACTGCAACGGTTCAGACATTACCGAAACAGACGTGCAGAATCTTGCACAAGGAAAAACGTGCGAAGTGCCGTTTAAGCCGGCGCGGGTCATTTTGCAGGACTTCACCGGCGTACCCGCCGTTGTTGACCTCGCTGCTATGCGTTCGGCGATGCACAGACTCGGCGGAGACCCCGATAAAATCAATCCGCTCATTCCCGTCGACCTCGTGATTGACCACTCCGTTCAGTGCGATTATGCCGGCACCATTGATGCACTGCACAAGAACGTCAGCCTCGAATTTCAACGTAATGCCGAACGCTACGCTTTGCTGCACTGGGCACAAAAATCGCTCAATAATTTCCGCGTCATTCCCCCGTCCGTCGGCATCATTCATCAGGTTAATCTGGAATACCTCGCCGATGTGATTTGCTGCAAACACAAAGACAAAAAAGCAGAGGCAGAACCGGTGCTGCGGGACACGGCAACTTCTGCCCCCCTCATCGTGTATCCCGATTCAGTGTTAGGCACAGATTCGCATACGGTAATGATTAACGGTCTCGGCGTTCTCGGCTGGGGAGTCGGCGGTATCGAAGCGGAAGCCGTAATGCTCGGTCAGGCGTACAATATGCTTGCACCGGAGGTCATCGGCGTTGAATTGACCGGCAAATTACGCAGCGGTATCACCGCAGCCGATATTGTATTAACTGTTACAGAAATACTGCGCAAGGAAGGTGTTGTCGGAAAATTCGTCGAGTATTTCGGCACCGGTGCAGAGATGATGCCTGTTGCCGACCGGGCTGTGCTGGCAAATATGGCACCGGAATACGGGGCAACAATGGGCTTCTTTCCTGTCGATGCGATGACGCTGCAATTCCTTCGGGAAACCGGCAGAGCGCAGAAAACCGTTGACCTCGTTGAAACGTATTACAAAACGCAGGGTTTGTTCCGTTCTGCCGGACAACCGGTGCCGCAATACGCCAAAGTGCTGCCGCTGAATCTCGCCGAGGTCGAAGCGTGCGTTGCCGGTCCGAAAAGACCGCAAGACCGGCTGCCGCTTAATAAAATGGGTAACAAAAAGTCCGGTGCGGACGTGAACGGGATTGCCGATAACTCCGTTGTCATTGCAGCGATTACGAGTTGTACAAATACAAGCAATCCGCAACTGATGATTACTGCCGGTTTGCTGGCGAAGAAAGCCGTTGAGAAAGGCTTGAAAGTTCCGCCGTTTGTCAAGACAAGTTTAGCCCCCGGTTCGCGTGTTGTTACAGATTATCTGGATAAAGCCGGTTTGCTTGAACCGCTGCAAACATTGGGTTTTCACGTTGCCGGCTACGGCTGTATGACGTGCATCGGCAACAGCGGCCCGCTGCTGCCGGAAGCCGAAAAGGCTATTATAGAAAAGAACCTGACCGCAGCGGCAGTGTTGTCCGGCAACCGTAACTTCGAGGGGCGTGTGCATCCGCTTGTGAAAGCGAATTATCTTGCCGGTCCGCCGCTGGTCGTTGCTTTTGCGCTTGCGGGAACAGTGAACATTGATTTGACAACGCAGCCGATAGGAAAAGCAGCAAACGGACAGGATGTTTATCTTAAAGATATTTTTCCGGCGGATGCCGAAATTGCGGCGGCAGTGCAATCTTCGGTCAATGCCGAAACGTATCATCGGCGTTACGAAAATGTGTTTTCGGCGAACGCTCAATGGAACGGTATTCCGACAGCGGAGTCGAAGTTGTTCGATTGGAATACGGAAAGTACGTATATTCAGGAGCCGCCGTTTTTTGCGGATACCGGCAGCCGGTCTGTTGAGACTTGTTTGCTGCCGTGCCGCTGTTTAGCGGTTCTCGGCGATTCTGTAACAACTGACCATATATCTCCGGCGGGGGCAATTAAGCCCGATTCACCGGCGGGCAAGTATTTGCAGTCGTTGGGAGTTTTGCCGCAGGACTTTAACAGTTACGGTTCGCGGCGGGGCAATGACCGGGTGATGACCCGCGGGACATTTGCGAACATACGTATCCGTAACAAAATCGTTCCTGAAACGGAGGGCGGTTATACGAAGTATTTTCCTATGGGAGCAGCACTGCCGTTGGGTGAAACGCTGCCGATTTATGATGCGGCGATGAAGTACAAGGCGGATGGTACGCCGCTTATTATTTTGGCGGGCAAGGAATACGGGACGGGCAGCAGTCGGGATTGGGCGGCGAAGGGGACGGCGTTGTTGGGGGTGCGTGCGGTGATTGCGGAAAGTTTTGAGCGGATACACCGCGGCAATCTTGTCGGAATGGGCGTTTTGCCGTTGGAGTTTTTGCACGGAGCGAACAGTGAATCGCTGCGTTTGACGGGCGGAGAGGAGTTTGTGTTACCGAAAATTGATAAAGACTTTCAGTTGGGCAGCGAATTATCGGTGACAGCAGCGTGTCCGGTGCAGATAAACGGCAGGGCTATGTTGAGCGAAACGGAGTTTAAGGTCAGAGTCCGTATCGACACGCCGGCAGAATTGCAATGTTACCTCAACGGCGGTATTCTGCCGACCGTATTGGAAAAAATTATGCAGACGGAACGCCGTTAGGCGGTTGCCGGTTTTGAATTTGTTTCGCAAAAAAAAAAAATAAATGGGGCTTGACAAGTTTAGG
>JAITOZ010000287.1 GCA_031289675.1 Planctomycetaceae bacterium | reverse complement strand
CAATACCATTCTCCGCATCGTCGCAAGATGAAAAAGGAAAATGATAATCGCGAAGGCGCAAAGAAAACGAAGAATAGGAAAAGAACGTAGAAAAAACTCTGCGGTCTTCGCTCCTTCGCAATTTAAAAAAAACGGTTAGGGAACAAGTCTAACACTTGACATATCATCGTTGATGTAACCGAAAGTCCCGTCGTCGGGTTCCGATAGAATGGGTGAATGCACGGATAAAAACGTTCAAGATAATGGCAGTTCCCTTTCGCAACCGGCGAACAACTCATCTCGCAAGAATGACCCTCATCTGCGGTATCATCAACGCCAATAACGGATTGTAAGTTACGCAACAAGTCTAATCAAAAAAAAGCAGATGGATGCCGACGATGACCGTATAAACACACCAGAAAAATGGGCTTCTAAAAACTTGCAGCGGGCTGTTTCCTACTATTGCAATATTTGATTTTAATGATAAAATCAGTGCAGGGTGTTATTCTCAACTATTACACATCACGCACAAAAAATGCTCATTGAAAAAACAACAAACGGTTCCGTATTGAACGTGCTTGTCACCGGTCGGCTCGACACTTTGACGGCACCAGACTTTGAAAAAGAAATGACCGCTCCGCTGGACGGATTGACCGAACTCGTTCTCGACTTCGCCCAACTCGAATACGTTTCCAGTGCGGGCTTGCGGTCGATTCTGACCCTCAAAAAACAAGCCGATGCCGCAACAGGGCTCAAATTAACCATCCGAAACGTTGCGTCCAACGTAATGGAAGTATTTGAAATGACCGGCTTTTCGTCCCTGTTAACGATTGAACCAGCCGCATAGTCATTGCTGTAATACCGTAACACAGTAATACAACGTCTAGGTAACACAATGCCGTTTCGCTTTCCCTATCCTTCGAGCATCCGTTCGAAAATCATTGCGGTTACCATCGGCGTTGTCGTGATGCTGGGGATTGCTCTCCTGCTGCTTTCACGCGGCATCTATACCGAATATAAGATGCTGCAAATCGCCAGAGTCGATTCTCTTGTGAAGTTCTCCGGCGGGAAAATCGACGAAAGACTCATCGAGATTGAAAACGGCGTATGTCATCTGGCTTATGCCGGCGGACTTTGCGAACAAACCAAACATCTTTCCGACAAGGATATGCCGAAACCGCTGCGGCATATTGCCAAAGAATCGCTGCTTCGTTATTTACAGACAGACGGCACCGCCGTCGGCGGCGGTATCTGGTTTGAACCGTTTCGTCTTCATCAAGACAAAGAAAGGAACTGCGTCTATGCGTTTCGCCGCGGCGAACAATTTATTACGGACGAAGATTCGAACAGTCAAGAGTATGATTATTTGTCCCGAAATTGGTACGTGTCTATTAAAAAACAGATGCCCGCGGCAGACCAAGTTGTCTGGACAGAACCTTATTACGATGGTATCGGAACCCGTGCTTTGATGACGACTGCCGGTGCAGCGGTTTATGATGCACAAGGGGGCTTTGCCGGTGTTGCGACGCTTGATTGGGAACTGGCTTCTATCGTCCAAAGCATTTCCCGTATCAAGCCGACGGACAACTCGATGATTCTCTTTGCCGACCGCTCACACAACTTTGTACTGGGAATACATACGCCGGACAACGATACAGTCCAATCCGCTGTAGGAAAAACGCTGGATTCTATTCCTTGGTATTCACCGGCTCTCTGCAACAAAGACGAACTCACTTACAACGGTAAAAAACAGATTGTGTTCGTCAAAATACTTCATAATGGTATGATTATCTTTGTTCTTGTTCCGCGGGAGGAACTTTTTGCAGAAATCAACTCCCATCTGCTTCACACGGTTCTGGCTCTGGTGTCGGCGTGCGGTTCGGTCTCCTTTTTTGTTTATGCGATGTTAAACCAACTGATTAACAAGCCGGTTGTGGAATTGTCCCGTCAAGCATCACAAATCGGCAACGGTCATCTGGATGTGCCGATTCGTGTCAATTCGCACAGTGAACTCGGAGTGCTCGCCTCGGCATTGAATAAAATGCAGACGGATATTAAAGAATTTATCCGCAATCTCAATCAGGTCAATGCCGAAAAAGAACGCATCAGTGTTGAACTGGACATTGCCCGGCGGATTCAGGCGGCGATGCTGCCGTCAATAAAATCGCTGTTTCAAGGCAGGAACGAATTGGAGACGTTCTTTGAAATTGATGCTGCAATGACACCGGCTCGTGAAGTTGCCGGCGACTATTACGATTTTTTTATGCTCGACGGCAGTCATCTTGCCGTGGTCATTGCCGATGTTTCAGGCAAAGGCGTGCCGGCAGCCCTGTTTCTGACTATCTGCAAAACGCTCATCAAAAATTATGCCGGTCTCGGACTCGAACCGGAGGAGATTTTCAATGCCGTCAACGAAGGATTTTGCGAGAGCAACACGTTTAATATGTTTGCAACCGCCTTTGCCGGTATTTTAGACATCAGCACCGGAAAATTGACTTTCGTGAACGCCGGACATAATCCGCCGTTTATCAAACTTGCCGCAGAACAACAGCCGCAGTGCAACAGCCCCGATGCTGATACCCGCTTTGACAGTGCTGCCCGCTTTGAAAAAATGAAGTTGTCCCCCGGTTTGGTTCTCGGAGCGATGCAAGGTGTGCAGTATCAGCAGGAGACGATTACGCTGCCGGAAAACAGTTGTTTGTTCCTCTATACGGACGGTATCACCGAAGCGATGAATTCAAAATCGGAATTGTTCACCGAACACCGTCTTGCGGAATCGCTGAACTCGACCGGTCATACGGACGGCGGTTCCAGATCCGCAACCGATTTGCTCAATCGGGTAAAACAAGATATTGAACGATTTGTTGATGGTGCCGAGCAGAGCGATGATATTACAATGCTGGCTTTGCGCTACCGTCCGTCAACGGAACTGATATGGGAACAGACCTTTGCTGCCGATGTGAAGATGCTGCCGGAAGTCAACGCTTTTATTACACAATGTTTGGAGAAACTGAAGTATCCGCCGGGCGAAATAATGAAAATGCAACTTGTTTGCGAAGAGATATGCGTGAATATCGCTCATTATGCGTACAACGATGCCGACAATGATACTAATACCGATACTGAACTATCGCCGGAACGTTGTCCGATGACGGTTCGCATCACCGGAACAGAAGGACAGGACACCGAAATCCAATTCCGTGATTCGGGACGACCATTTAATCCTTTGCTGGCGGCTGCGCCGGACATCACGCTCTCGTCGCAAGAACGTCCTCTGGGCGGCTTGGGGCTGTTGCTAATAAAAAAGAATGTCGATATAATTTTATATGATTACACCGGCAAGCAGAACATTCTCACCCTTACCAAAACGTTACCAAAATGAAGTCTTTTACCGAATTATTTATGTCCGTTGTTGAACGGCTGGCGGATAAGCCCGGTCTTGTTTATGACGGTCAAACGCTGACCTTTGCTCAGTTAAAGGATGCTGCCGTCAAACAGGCGGAAGTACCGTATTCCGGGTTTGGTATTGTTCCGATTATTGAAGCCAGCCCTCTCGATGCGGTAATAAAGCAAATCGGGTATTTCCTGCGGGGTATTCCCTGTACGATTGTGAACTCTAACTATCCGAAAGAACGGATTGACTATATCGTCAACGAGTGCAACAGCGCGGTTCCGCCGGATACCGCTTATACGGTTTTCACATCGGGTTCAACCGGTAAACCGAAAGGCGTGCTGCTGTCGAAAAAGAATCTGGAAACGTTATTCAATGTGCACATCGGGTTTTTTCACGAAAATGATACTTGGCTTTCGTTATTTCCCGTCCATTTTGTCGTCGAGTTAATGCTGCCTGTCAAACTGCTGCTCAACGGGATAACCGCTCATCCGGCAACGGACGCAGTGCGAAAAGATGTCAATGCGGTGTGCCGGTACATTCAGGAGAAGGGTATCACGGCAGTTGGTGTTCCGCCGACTCTGTGCAATGCGGTACTGCGGTCAACAGAAGATACGTTAAAAATACTTTTTACAGGCAGCGAACTGGTGCGGAACGTGTACAGCAGTAAAACGCAGGTCTATATCGGGTACGGCTGCTCTGAAACCGCCGGTATGGTAACGTCTTTTGCGGTTGACAAAGCATACAGCAGTACACCGGTCGGTAAGGCTATCGCCGGAGTGAAAGTGTATTTGCTGGACGACGGCGGAAACCTTGCTGCGCCGGGACCCAACGGTGAAGTACAAGGGGAAATTTGCGTTGCCCAACAGGCTGCCGGCGGATATTTGAATCAGAAGGAATTGACCGCCGAACGGTTCGTGAAAAATCCGTTTGAAAAACAGGACGGTTGTCCGGCATTGTTTCACACCCGCGACATCGGTCAATTTTTGCCCGACGGCAATTTGCAATATATTCAGCGGAAGGACTGGATGGTCAAAATCAACGGCAACCTCGTTGAACCGGGCGAAATCGAAGTGGCGGCACTGCGGTTTCCGAACATCGACAAAGCGGTCGCTAAGGATTTCAAGAATGCCAACGGTGAAACACGGCTGTATTTGTGTTATACGGCATCACAAAAAGTCGAACCGGAAGAACTCCGCCTGCATCTTGAACGTTTCCTGCCGGATTATATGGTACCGGCGTTCATCGAGCAAAAAGATTCGCTGCCTATCAATCAAAACGGGAAAATTGACCGTATCAGCATTGCCCCGCCGGATACGGCACAATATCAGGCACCCTATATTGCGCCGGCGAATGAACACGAGCGTTTATTGTGCCGGGCTTTTGCCGATGTATTGGGGCTGCCGCAAGTCGGCATTAACGATGATTTTGTCCGTTTGGGCGGCGATTCTGTTTCGGCAGTGCAAGTGCAGATACAGTTACCGAAGACAATGTCCGTATCCGCAGCGGTATTGAACCGGCTGCGGACACCGAAAGCACTGGCAGAATACTTTGCATCGGAAAAAAACAGCACAGAGACCGATGCCGTGATTCCGCACATCGTTCATCAAGACGAATGGGCAGTGTCGGTTGACGAGGAATGGTTTCTCAAACGCTACGTTAATCAACCGTCGCTTTCAACACATATATTGTTTGCGATTTCTTTGTCGGGAAATCTGGACGTGAACCGGCTCGGCAAGGCGGTTCGGACTTTGTTTGAACGGCATCGTGTTCTCCGGTCGGTTTATCATCAGACCGCTGACGGTCATTTTACACGGACGCTCGGCGCAGTGCCTCCTATACCGCTGCAACACGTTGTTTTGCACACGCAAAATAACGAAAAAATCACTGCTGCCGTTTTGGAAAAGAATGTCTTTTTTGACCTTGCCGGCGGGCAACTTTGCCGGTTTTTTCTGTTCGAGACCGCACCGGAAACACATATCTTGTGCCTCAATGCTTTTCATTCAGTTTGCGACGGCGGCTCTTTGCCGGTCATTTTGAACGGCTTGGCGGCACTGTATCAGCAAAATTCTGCCGATACGCTTTCCGGCGAGACCGATGTTCCCGACTTTCTGGACTTTACCGAATGGCGGCAAACGAGTTCCCGCTCTGCTGCCGACAGGGAATTTTATACACAGATGTTTTCGGACGGCTTTCTTTCGACCGGCACGCCGTCCCGGCAACACCGGCTGCCTCCCTTGCGGTGCAATGCACCCGCAACGCCGCAACCGGCTGACGGAGGGAGTAAAGTGCATTTCGATTACGGCGGGTTAGAAAAACCGGCACGTCAACTGGGAGTATCTCTTTTCTCTCTGTTTGTCAGTGCCGCCGGACTCGCATTAGGGCAGTGCTGCCGAAGTAATGAGGCGGTGATGTCGATTGTAACCAACGTACGCACCGCATTTCCGGTACTGCAAAACGCCGTCGGAATGCTTGCCGACCGTTTTCCGATTCGTCTGCGCTGGCAAAAAGACCAGACGCTTACTGATTTTATCCGGCACACCGACAATCTATTGAGCGGTATTCAGCAGCATCAAGGATATTCGGGACGGAAATGGATGCAGGATGCCGCACCGGACATTGATATGGACGTAACTCCGACAATGAATATCAATTACAGGCAGTTGCCTGTACTGCCCGTGTTTCAAGATCTGCAAACGCAAGCGTTTCCGATTCCGATAATACTTTTTGCAGACAGCCCCAAAATATCCGGCATCCTGGTGTTTATCAACCGGCAAAGAAACACGGCTTTTGATACTTCATTGATGTATCCGACCGAATTGTTTGAGCGGACAACCATTGAGGGTATGCACGCTTGTTTTGCCGATATTTTGCGTCATATCACCGACAAGAAAGATGTTTCTCTCGGTAACTTATTTGACTGAAATGATTTAACCGAAACCAGTTCGCTCACGACTCATTATGCGTTCATTTGCTGTTCTCTGTGTGCTGTCGGCAATCGCGATGTCCTCGATTAACATCACGTTAGTCAACATTGCCTTGCCGGTGCTGTCAGCGGATTTACATATTCCAGCCTCACTGGCAATATGTGTTGTCAGTTTGTATCAACTCACGCTGCTCTTATTGCTGCTCGCAACTTCAACTTTAGGCAACGCTGCCGGTTTTAAGAATATTTTTCTTGCCGGTATTGCCGTATTTACCCTTTCTTCGGTCGGCTGTGCGGCAGCGCACACGTTTACCGAGTTGATATTCTGGCGGGTCGTTCAAGGTGTCGGGGCTGCCGCCATTCAAGGGGGCTATCTGTCGCTGCTGCTGCTCATTTATCCGAAAGAACAATTAGGACGCGGAACAGGACTTGCGTCCGCTATGTTTTCGCTCACGGCTGTTGCCGGTCCTCCGCTTGCGGCGGTTACATTATCCTGTCTTTCTTGGCACTATCTCTTTTTGCTGAACGTTCCCGTCGGAATTGCCGCTTTACTACTCGGTTACTATCATCTTCCGGCTAACCGTCAGGAGAACAATCAAGACAGCATCGCCGGTCATTCCCGGCATCTTTCCGATTTCATTTTACATATTTTGACATTCGGCTTGTTTTTCGCTGCCGCTTCGCTTTGGATGCACTGTCCGGTGCGTACACTGCTCAACAGCATCATCACGATTCTGTGTCTGTTGATTGCGGTCTTGTATGTCCGCAAACAGAGTCGGCAGGCAACTCCGTTTTTGCCGGTCGATTTATTGAAGAATCCGGTATTTGCGGTTCCGCTGTTATTGATTGTTCTCTATTTTGCAGCATTGATGACAAGCATTGTTGCGTTTCCATTTGTTTTGCAGCAGAAGTATGGTTATACCCCCGCACACGCTGGTTTTATGCTCACGGCATTTGCTCTGGCAACGCTTGCTTCTTCTCCGCTTGCCGGATATCTCATCGAAAAGACCAATCCGCTGTATCTTCCCGCCGCAGGATTCTGCTTCTTGAGCATCGGAACGTTTTCGTTGACAATGCTGCCGGTGTCTCCATCGCCTGTTTCCTTGATATGGCGGCTGGGCTTGTGCGGAATTGCTGCCGGATGTATATTGCCGGCAAACAATTTTCTGGGAATGCGTGCCGCTCCGCCGAACCGGACAGGTGCCGCAAGCGGAATGATTGCTACGGCAATGATGTTTGGACAAATACTGGGAATGTTATGCGTTACCGCTGTATTCGCCTTTGCCGGCAACGGCAACTTGCTTCCCTTTGGCGTATCTGGTATAATCAGCATCGCCGGTGCGTTACTGGCGTGTTTTTATGCTTGGAAAGCAACATTCAACCGGCAACAAATCAAAGAGAACGAAAAATGAAAATCGGCATTATGACCTTTTGGGGTCAAATCAACTACGGGCAGAATCTGCAACTGTTTGCCTTGTCGCAATTCCTCAAAGATGCGGGACATTCGCCGTTCCTGATACGCTATTATGCTGCCGATTTTGCCGTCAATCCGTTTCCGCCGCTGCACGGCAAAGATGACGACAAAATCTCGATGACGTTTGCCCAAATGGCTGCCTTTCTCATCCAATCACAGAACGATTTGTATGCCCGGCGAATTCATTCCTTCATCGACACCTATCTGGACGTATCCGAACAAATCTATCACAGCGCAGAGGAATTGGTCAGCAGCCCGCCCGCTGCCGATATTTATATTACCGGCAGCGACCAGGTCTGGAACTTTTGGGGTCGTCCGCTTGAAGCCGTCAAAGACAACGAATTAATTGCATACTTTCTCGACTTCGGCGGTGCCGATGTTCAGCGCGTTGCTTATGCCGCTTCTTTCGGGCATCAGACATTAGACGGCGGTTATCGGGAAGCGTTTGCAAAACTATTGCAGCGTTTCAGTTATGTTTCGGTCAGGGAAAAAGCCGCTGTCGCTCTGTGTACTCAATGCGGCGTTGCCGAACCGGAATGGATTCCCGACCCGACGTTTTTGCTGTCCCCGGAACGCTATCTGGATATCCTGCGGGCAGACCGAAAGTTTACACATCCTGAAAAGCCGTACATTCTCGTCTATATGGTGAACCCCAATCAGGAACACCTGAATCGTCTTGCGGCTCTGGCAAAGAAACAGAACAAAGAACTCAAAGTCATCGGCGGTAATGCCGCCAGTGTACTGTTTATTCCCAATACGACGCTTACAGCCGGCATACCCGAATTCGTGCATTTAGTTGCCAATGCCGATTATGTTTTCACCGACTCATTTCACGGCACGGTTTTTTCGTTGATTTTCCATCGGCAATTTGCCAATTTGCCGTCCCCCATCGGCGGTAAAACCGATGCGCGGTTTCAGTCGATTTTTGAACGTTTCGGAATCAGCGACCGCACTGCCGACGTTGTGTCTGACACTGAATTCCAACTGCCGGAGGAGATAAACTACGGTGCTGCCGGTCAGAAGTTGAACGAAATGCGTTCTCAATACGATACCCGGTTCCTCCATAAAAAGGTCTTGCAACTCTCACCGCAAGACAGTGCCGAAGATGTTCAGACCAACGGCTGCAAAGTATCGGTCATCATTCCCGTTTATGATGTCGGGGACTATGTCCGCCGCTGTTTGGACTCTGTGTGCGGACAAACACTCCAAGACATTGAAATCATTTGTATCAATGACGCTTCGCCCGACCGGTCGATTGATATTCTTCGGGAATACGAAGCGAAAGACCCGCGGGTCAAAGTCATTGATTTTCCGCAAAATCAGGGCGTTGCGGCAGCCCGAAATGCCGGTCTCGATGCAGCAAGCGGCGAATTCATCGGGTTCGTTGACCCGGACGATGCGGTCGATTTGACTTTTTTTGAATCCCTGTATAACAAGGCAAAAAAAACGGGTGCCGACATTGCAAAGGGGGTGAGAAAACACGTTGATTTTGATGGAAACGAAATTATCGACCCTATCAATGAAAAAATCCGCATCAATAAGGCGAATTTTTCCGCTGCGTTCTGGTCAGCCGTTTATAGCGGGGAAATAATACGCAAGAACCATATCCGTTTTCCGGTCGGCATTTCCATCGGAGAAGACCTCGTCTTTCAAGCCCGCTGTATCCTGCTGTCCCGAAAATTTACCACTTCGGATTTCGTCTATTATTACTACTATATGCGGGCAGGCAGTGCCGTGGACGAATTTCGGCGGGCCGAAGGCGGAAGAGGAATGTTTTTTTTCAGCGATGCCAAAATCAATTCCGTCCTGTCCGCTTTCGGTCTCATTATCCGCTACGCCAACGAAGCGTTCGATACCGGCATTACCGATGAGGCGACTTACGACCTTTTGTTTTACAACCAACTCTGTTTTACCGTCATTGTCGTTATGATGACCGATGATGTCCGTAAAAAATATGAATGTGCGGAACTGATACAGAAGCACTACCAATTATGCCGGCGGAAAGCACAACTTGATATGCGTCTCGAAGACGAGCAAAGCGGTTTTTATTCGTTCATCAAAGACGGCGACTTAAAAAAGTTGACCGCTTACTTTGTTGAACATTATACCCTTGAAGAGATTCTGCGTGCCAATGAAATCCGCTCTGCCGCTTATTTTGCACGTTAATTCGTTCATTTGAGAGGCAACTGGGACGTGTTGACGCTATTTTGTTTCCAAAGTCCGTGTTGTGCCGCATTTCTGCTGCCCTGCGGGGGGTTGCCTGTTGGTATTACGTATAGTACAATGGCATACAGTGCAGCGGTAATATGTGTAGCCGCGAGCGGTTACGAATTTCAAATAACATAACAAATCAATTAATGACTATGAAACCGACACGCCGTCAATTTGGTAAAGTCCTTGCCGCCGCTGCGGGCTGTTGTTTTATTCCGCACACCGCTTTTGGTGCAAACGAATCGGTGAATATCGCCGTCATCGGTCTCG
>JAITOZ010000282.1 GCA_031289675.1 Planctomycetaceae bacterium | reverse complement strand
AAAAAAAAGACACACCATCAAAACACAATTGGTGATTGAAAGCGGAACATTGTGCATCATTTGCATAGCACAGGCACATATATTTTGATAAGGTAAAGTTCACGACTTTACGTTGTTTAAGATGACGATTGCGGAGATTGTTTGTTGGGGTGTGTTCTTGCTGGCGGACAGCGGTTATCAAGGCATTCAAGAATATCACGAGAACAGTGAGATTCCTATTAAGAAGCCGAGGGGCGGAGAATTAACGGCGGACGAAAAGTCACACAACCGCGAGTTATCCCGCCGCAGAGTTCCGATAGAGTGGGTGAATGCAAGGATAAAGACGTTCAAAATGATGTCTGTTCCCTTCCGCAATCGGCGAACGACTCATCTCGCAAGAATGACCCTCATATGCGGGATTATCAACGCCAATAACGGATTATAAGTTATGCAACAAGTCTAATGCTTCAATAGCCGGATGTTAAAAAGATTTGCGTATTATCCATTTCTGCGGTATGATTTTACAATGCGGCTGAAAAACTATCAGATTGAAACGTTAGATATTCTTTCCGATTTTGGTACCAAAATTCGGGAATCGTCCATTGCCGATGCGTTTCACGGTATTACCGGTAAGAATTATCTGACAACGCCGCTGCCGAAAGAAACGCCGTATTTTTGTCTGCGTGTTCCGACCGGCGGCGGAAAAACGCTGCTTGCGGCATACAGTATCGGAACGGTTGCAAAACAACTCGGACATCGTGATGAACCGGTCGTATTGTGGATTGCCCCGTCAACAACGATTGTGAATCAAACGTTGAACGCCTTGAAAAATCCGCAGCATCCGTATCGGCAGGCATTGCAGGACGGTCTCAACGGCATTGACATACAAGTAATGACAATGGACGATGCGTTGTCCGCCGGACGTTCCCGCTATTCCGGCAGTGCCGTCATCATTGTTGCCACACTGCAATCATACCGCATTGATATTGCCGAAGGACGCAAAGTGTATGAACAGAACGGTTCGTTAATGAACCACTTTTCGGATTTGCCGCCGGAAGTCCGTGAAAAACTTGCTGAACCCGAAGGACACATCATTACCTCGTTTGCAAACGTAATGCGTCTCTACCGTCCGTTAGTGATTATGGATGAAGCCCATAATGCCAGGACACCTATATCATTTGATTCCCTAAAACGGTTTGCCCCGATGGCGGTCTTGGAATGGACTGCAACGCCGCAACTTGAACACAATCCTGATAAAAATTTGTATGCAAGCAATATCCTTCACAATGTTTCCGCTCTGCAACTGCATAACGAAGGAATGATAAAGTTTCCGATAGAGTTGGAAAGCCGAAGCGATTGGCAGGATGTTTTGGCGTTGATGATACAGAAGCGGAATGAATTAGAGGAACAAGCGAAAAAGTTAAAACGGTATATCCGACCGATTGCGTTATTGCAGGCGCAGCCGAAAAACAAAACGAAAGAAACGCTGACAGTTGAGGTACTGCAAAAAACATTAGTTGAAAAATTAAACATTCCGCCGGAATATATCCGTATTGCAACGGGAAACAAAGACGATTTAGGCAGCGAGGATTTACGGAACGAAAATTGTCCGGTGCGGTACATCATTACGGTCGAGAAACTGCGGGAGGGCTGGGATTGTCCTTTTGCTTACGTTCTCGGCAGTGTCGGTAACGTTGCAACAGACACGGCAGTCGAACAGTTGCTCGGCCGGATAATGCGGATGCCCGATGCCGAACCGACGGACAGCGAATCGTTAAACAAAGCATACACCATCGTGCATTGTCAGCATATTGCCGAAGTTGCCCGCAACTTGAAAGACGGTTTGGTATCGAGTTGCGGCTTTGACAGACACAGCGCAAACGAGGCATTGGAAGTTCATATCACAGACGGCGGTTTGTTTTCGCAAATGCCGATTACGGAAATATCCTTGATAAAACCGATCAATCTTTCATCACTGCCGTTGGCAACACGGAATAAATTAAACTATGACAAACAGCATAAAGTTCTGCAAGTAAAAGAAAGCTTAACCCGTGAGGAACATCAGGCATTGCGGGAAATGACTCCGCCGGAAGACCGCGCGGCAATAGAAGAAAATTGGCAGCGGCAATTCAAGACGCAAACAGGAATGGATGATTACGCCGAACCGCTGATTGTTCCGCAAATGATTGTCGAAGCAGGAAAACGTAAAGTGCTCTTCGAACCGATTGAGTTGGATCATTTCGATTGGGACTTACAAAATTACGGTGTTGCATTGCGGGCGGATGAGTTTAACGGCAACTTGCAAATCGGCGAAAGAACGTCCATCGGTTTCAATGCAGACGGCGGCGTGAAAGATGATAACTTTCAACAGGTCGGTTTGGATGAATTATTCTTTTGGGATAAAGACGATTGGACGGTTGCGGAATTAGCCCGATGGTTAGACAACGAAGTGCATCACGGCGGTGAATTGGCGTATCTTGATAAATTGTCAAGTTTCAACTGGCTAAACCGGTTCGTGAATGAACGGTTAAAACATTGGAATATGAAAATACTGGCACGCAAGCGGCATCAGTTAGCCCGGCTGGCAAAGACAATGCTTATCAACCGCGGTTTTGATTGTATGAAAGCGGCATCGGAAAAGTTGTTTCATACTCAAGAAATTATTACAACGGCAGACAACGGTTTTGCCTGTGTGTTAAAAGAGCAGGAGTATCAGCCGCCGCGTTTATTTGACGCATCGTTTGAATTTAAGCATCACGCTTTCCGCAAAATATACATTATGAACGACGAGGAACACGATTGTGCAAAGTATATCGAATCGAATCAGAACGTAAAACGCTGGCTTCGGAACGTAGAACATACGGGATTTTCCCTGCCGCGTTATACAACGAAGTACCGGTTTTATCCCGATTTTTTAGCGGAGTTGAATGACGGACGCATTGCGGCAGTAGAGTACAAGGGCGGGCATTTAGACGAACCGGACAAAGAGGAAATCGGCGACCATTGGGCAGCGGTATCCGGCGGAAAATGTGTCTTCGTTTGGGTGAAAGATAAAAATTGGAACGCATTAGAAAAACTCAATTCATAAAAAAGGAAAGAATTTTTTTAACAGGATTTTCAGGATTACAGGATAAATGAAAATACAAAAAATACTTATCCTGTTATCCTGAAAATCCTATAATCCTGTCCAAAAAAAAGATGGAAAACGAAAAATTAACGGAACAAATCATCGGCTGTGCCTATCGGGTTCACAATCAACTTGGTTTCGGTTTCCTCGAATCAGTGTATCAAAAAAGTATGCTTATCGAATTAAAGAAACAAGGATTGCAGGCAACAGAAGAACGGGGAATGACCGTCTATTATGACGAACAGGAAGTCGGACATTTCGATGCAGATATTGTTGTTGAAAACCAAGTCATTCTGGAATTAAAGACGGTTCGGGAATTAGCCGCTGCTCACGAGGTTCAGTTGGTCAACTATCTAACAGCAACGAAAACCGATATTGGATTGCTTATCAACTTCGGACCTGCCGGCGTTGTTGTGAAACGAAAATATAGAACGTACAAAAAAACAAAATAACTATCCTGTTCAAAAGAAATTTTTAGACAGGATTATACAGGATAACAGGATTGACAGGAAAATAAAAATACAAAAAAATATCCTGTTTATCCTGAAAATCCTGCAATCCTGTTAAAAAAAATCCTGCCCAAAAAATGCCGACACTTAACTGGCTTGGTAAAAAACACGTTGTCAATCATCACAAAACGGTGCCGTTCCATCTGCTCCGCTGCGATGAATCGCTGTCGTACGGCAACGCCGACAGCGGAAACCTGCTCGTCCAAGGCGACAATCTCCTTGCTCTCAAAGCCCTGCTGCCTCACTATGCCGGACAAGTCAAGTGCATTTACATTGATCCGCCGTATAATACGGGCAACGAAAACTGGGTTTATAACGATAACGTTAACAGTCCCGAAATCAAGAACTGGCTGACAAAGACCGTCGGCAAGGAAGGCGAAGACCTGTCCCGACACGATAAATGGCTCTGTATGATGTATCCCCGACTCGCCCTCCTAAAAGAATTCTTACGCGAAGACGGATTTGTGTTTATCAGTTTAGATGATAATGAAATTGCACCGCTGAAATTGATATGCGAAGAAATTTTTGATGCCAAAAATTTTGTTGCGCAAATTATCGTTGAATCGAATCGACGCGGACAAACATATAAACAGATTTCTAAAAATCACGAATATATCCTTTGTTATTCACGTTCCGGCAAAGCGGTGTTAAATGAAATCGAAACAGAAGGAGAGCGTTTAGACAAACACGATGAATGGGGCGCATATTCTGCAAGAGAATTAAGAAATCGAAATCCGAAATTTAATCGGACAAACCGACCGAACCTTTTTTATCCGATTTATATTGACCCGCAACCATCAATAAGCGGACATCATAAAATACTGCAAGAAAAAACTGCCGATGCAATCGAAACAGTACCGTTAAACAGTACCGAAAAAGAAAGTTGCTGGCGTTGGGGACAACCTAAACTTATTGAATCTGCCGGATTAGGATTGAAAGAAATCTATGCTTCGCAAACGAAAAACGGTGATTGGAGAGTGTTTGAAAAGTATCGAAAAGAAACAATAACACCGAAATCGTTATGGACAGAAACAGAGTTTATCAGTGAACAAGGAACAAGTTTATTGCGGAAATTAGGTTTTGGTGAATTGTTTGAATTTCCTAAACCAGTTGCATTGATTGAACGTATTATCAAAATATCGACTTCCCCCGGCGATTTGGTATTAGACAGTTTTTGCGGGAGCGGAACAACGGGACACGCGGTTTGGGGGTTGGATGAAAACGCCGTATCGAAACGTACATTTATTCTCATCGAGATGGACGAACACATAGCGCAGAATGTTGCGGCAAAGCGTTTGGAAAAGGTCGGTGCGGCGTTTCGGTTCTGTAAACTTGCAGACGGTTTTCTTGCATCAGACGGTTCGGTGAACAAAGCGGTTCGTTTTGCGGATATGGCGGCACACGTTTTCTTTACGGAAACCGGCAGTCCGCTGCCGAAACAACCGAAGAGCAAAAGTCCGTTTCTCGGCGGGTATCAGGGACGCGGCATTTACTTGTTATACAACGGTATTCTCGGCGATAAGAGCGTCAACGGCGGAAATGTTTTGACCCACAGCGTTGCGGGCGATTTGCCGCTGTTTGACGGAGTGAAAATCGTTTACGGCGAAGCGTGCCGGTTACAGAAAAAAGCGTTAGAACGTTATAATATTGTCTTTCGGCACATTCCGTACGAAATTAAAGGGATGTGATAAATTTCTTTTTTGAACAGGATTTTCAGGATTGACAGGATATTTTTTCTTGGGGCTTGACAAGTTTAAGAGTTATTTTTTCATAAGTTTTTTTATAATTTTGGCAAGGTTTTCTTTTCGATGGTTGAAGCGGAATTCCGTTTCCTTTAAGTGTATCACAAACTTA
>JAITOZ010000173.1 GCA_031289675.1 Planctomycetaceae bacterium | reverse complement strand
ACGGCTATTTTACCAACTCCAGCGTCTTATCCCAATCGGGATGCGCCGGTTGACGTTGTTGTCGAATGTCATTCTGCCCCTCGACAACATCGATTTACATCTATTTCTCCGGTTTCTTTTCGCCTGTGTTTACGCCGTTGCTTTTTTCCCGATGTATGTTAGAATGAACAATTACAAACCCTGTCAGGTAACTGTATGTCGGACGAAAAAGTCAAAGAGGAGGTCATTGAATTGCCCGGGACCGTCATTGAAGAGGTACGGGGGGCATTCCGTGTCAAATTAGACAAAATGGAGCATATCGTTCTGTGCCGCTTGGCTGGCAAGATGCGGAAGTTCCGTATCCGTGTTGTCCCCGGCGACCATGTTACCGTTGAAGTCAGTCCTTATGATATGACAAGAGGACGCATCACTTACAGGGAAAAATAACCCCCATCAAAGGAGAAATATCAATGCTTTCACGCCGCAGTTTTTTGCAAATCAGTGCCGCCGGTACTGCCGCTCTTTCCGCAGGAGGATTTACTTCTGCCGCGGATGCTTCGCTAAACCCCGCGCCGTTTTCCGCTAAACTCGGCTGGAAAATCGGTCCCCAAATTTATTCGTTCAACAAGTTTCCGTTTGACGAAGCCGTCAAGAAGGTTCAAGCCTGCAACGTAAACAGTTTTGAGTTGTACAGCGGTCAGAAACTGTCGAAGGACATTAACGTTGCCGTTGGTCCTGCGCTGCTGAAGCCGGAAAACAAGGATGCCCTGAAACGTTTCAAAGACCTGCTCGCCGAAACCGGCACACACATCCACGCAATAGGGGTTTGTCCAGCCGACCGGGCGCATTTCGACTTTGCAGCCGCTTTCGGTCTCTCCGTTCTCAATGCCGAACCAGGCTTTGACAAAATTGCGGAGGTGAGCAAACTTGCCGACGAGTACAAAATCCGCGTCGGTCTCCATAATCACCCGAAACCGTCGATTTACTGGAATCCAGACATCGTGTTGGAACACCTGAAAGATGCGAGTTCCCGTGTCGGTGCGTGCTGTGATACCGGACATTGGCTCCGCAGCGGTCTCTGCCCGATTGAATCGCTCAAAAAACTCAAAGGCAAGGTCGTGAGTTTCCACATCAAAGACCTCAAAAAGACCGGCGAAGGCAAGTACGATGCAGATTGTCCGCTTGGACAAGGAGAAGTCGGGATTGCCGCTCTTTTGAAGGAAGCCGCCGCCCAAAAAATTCACGCCCCGTTCTCTATCGAGTTTGAGGCGGCGTGGAACAACAACGTTCCGCAGGTTGCCGAAAGCGTACAATACTTTGAGTCGATTGCCAAAGAACTCTCTTCCAGCGGTGAGTCTGCTGCAAAGGTTCGGTTGAAGAATTTCCGCAGCCGGTTGCGCAAAGTGTTGGGATAACAGATGCTAAAGAGCGATAATAGATGCCCAAAGAGCGGAGGGCGCAAGCCCTCCGATTGTTGCTGATGCCCGGACGTTTGTTTTTTGTAACCTTTTTCCTTGTGTTGTGTCTTACTGTCTCTTTGACGGGCATTGCCTTGTCCGGTTCTGTGCCTCTGATTCTCGAAAGGGTTTATTCACCGGACAAACAGCGGACGGTTACGTTGTCCGTTATGCCCGATGTTCCAAGACTGTCGGATACGGTTACATTAATCCTTGATGTCTCTGAAGCACGGGGAACGTCTCCGGCGAAAGCGGAGTTTCCGGCGTTCGGCGAAAAACTCGGCGAATTGAAAATTACGGACACTCAAATGTCCGGCAGGCAACTTGTTATTACGGCAATTCCCTTAAGAGCCGGTAAAACACCGATTTGGGAAATGCCGGTAAAAATCGGCAGCGAAACAATCACCCTACCGCAGTGTGAACTTGATATTCAGTCGGAAGTTTCGCCGGAAGATGCGTCGCTTGACAATATTACGACGGACATAAAGCCCTTTGAAGTCCGCAATCCGTATCTGATAGGAATGATTGCCGGTGCGGTACTTCTCCTGATTGCGGCACTTTTTCTGTTATCGAGGAAGCGTAAAAATAGAGACAAAGTTTCTGCGGTACCGTTAACGCTGCAAGAATTAACGTTACAAAAACTGTCAAAACTTTTGGAAAGCCGGCTTCACGAATCGGATGTCCGGCAGTTTTTTGTTGAACTTTCGGATACCGTCCGCTGGTATATCGAACAAAAGACCGGTTTGAGAACGCCGGAGTTAACGACAGAGGAGTTTTTGTACAAAACCGCTAAGAACCCGCTTTTTAGGGAAACGGAAAAAATATCATCTTTTTTGCAGACGGCGGATTTTGTGAAGTTTGCGAAACACCAGCCTGCCGGCGATGACATAATGCTCGCCTTTCACCGGGCGGAAGAGTTAATATCCTTCACCATCTTCCAGAATACAGAGACTGGCAGCAGTACCAACTTGGATGAACAAGTTCTTCTTTTTCAAAACGGCAACACAATTCCAAAAGATAATGTCTGATTACATTCAGTTACAAATAACGTTTCCGTCGGACGAATCGGCACATAAAACGGCAGCAAAACTTGTTGCCGAAAAACTTGCGGCGTGCGCTCAGGTCTGCGGTACGGTTTGCAGTTATTACACTTGGCAGGGCAGGAACGAAAAAAGTACCGAAACACTGTTACTGGCAAAAACGAAATTGCCGCTCTTTGATAAACTTGTCGAATTTGTCCGCTGCGGACATCCGTACGAATGTCCGCAAATCGTTGCGTTGCCAATCGTTGTCTGCAATAATGATTATGCCCGTTGGCTCGATGAACAGTTAGGTTGACTGCATTGACAGCGAAGGATATTTCTGAATGAATAAATAATGAAAGATAACGGACGCTGTAACGGTAAAACCGCTTTAATAACCGGTATCACCGGACAGGACGGAGCATATCTTGCCCGGCTGCTGACCGATAAAGGATACCGTGTTCACGGCATTGTCCGGCGTTCGTCGTCGCCGAACACTGTTCGCCTCGAAACATTGTTCCCGAACAAAAACAAGATGCCGGTTTTGCATCACGGCGATATGACCGATGCCGGCGGCTTGACAAACATTGTCGGCGAGGTCAAGGCGGATGAAATTTATAACCTTGCGGCAATGTCGCACGTCAAGGTGTCGTTTGAAAACCCCGAATACACGGGCAATGTTGACGCTCTTGGTGTGATACGGCTCTTGGAGGCAGTACGTGAAACGGGATTGACGGCGCAGTGCCGGTTTTATCAAGCATCGACTTCGGAACTCTACGGCGGTTTGAACAACGAGGCGTGCAGTGAAACGGTACCGTTTC
>JAITOZ010000165.1 GCA_031289675.1 Planctomycetaceae bacterium | reverse complement strand
TTCCGCTTGAATTTGTTAAGGAATTCTCTCATTCCGATAATCCGGTTTATTTCGGAGCGTATCGGGCTGAGTTTAGCCGCAAAGACGGTAAGGTCATTGAAAATTGGCAGACTTGGATTACCTCTCAAACGGTCGAACCCGATTTTCATGTTCCTTCGTCATTGGGAAAATTGAAGATGAAGTAATCGTCAGTAAAAACGTGTTGTGTCCGTTTTGTATGCGGACTGTTAACTATCAACTCACCTCTAACCCCTTTATTAAACGATGTCGAAGAAAATCAACTTGAAACCTTTGGATGACCGTATCGTCGTTCAACCTGTCGAAGCCGAAGAAAAGACCGCCGGCGGTCTTTACCTGCCCGACACAGCGAAGGAAAAGCCGCAGCGCGGAACCGTCATTGCCGTCGGTCCCGGTAAATTGCTTGACAGCGGCAGCCGTGCCGAATTAAACGTTGCCGTTGGTGATGAAGTCATCTACGGCAAATACTCCGGCAGCGACATTGAAGTCGATGGTCAGGAAGTCAAGATTCTCCGTGAATCCGATGTCCTCGCCAAAGTCGTGAAATAGTTACCGGTACGATATTGCCGGTGTGATATTGCCTGTAAAATGATTACTGGTACAATGTTGCCGGTGTTATGCCGCCGGTACTATGCTGCTGGTAAAAGAGTTGTCGGCGGATAGCGGCAGCAAGATAGTTCTTTAATTATCTGCTGCCGAAGTGTCCGTTTTCCGTTACCTGTTATTTACTATCCTTTACCCACAAAGAATTACCTGCTAAAAAGATATGCCTAAACAATTGATTTTCAGTGATGATGCCCGAAAGAAGATTCTCGACGGCGTTAATAAACTTGCGGATGTCGTCGCCGTTACGATGGGACCGACCGGACGCAACGTGATTTTGAACAAGTCCTACGGCGGACCGACCGTTACCAAAGACGGCGTGAGCGTCAGTAAGGAAATCGAACTCGAAGACCCGTTTGAAAATATGGGCGCAAAACTCGTCAATGAAGTTGCGTCGAAAACATCGGACATTGCCGGCGACGGAACAACTACCGCCACCGTTCTTGCCCGCTCTATTTTCAAGGAAGGTCTCAAAAACCTCGCCGCCGGTGCAAATCCGACTGCTCTGCGGCGCGGCATCGACAAAGCGGTCGAAGCCGCCGTCGATAAACTGCACGAACTTGCCAAAGCCGTAACAACAACGCAGGAGATTGCCAATGTCGGTGCGATTTCGGCAAACAATGATACCGAAATCGGTAATATGCTTGCCAAAGCGATGGAAGCAGTCGGCAATGACGGTGTTATCACTGTTGAAGACGGCAAAACTGCTGAAACGGCTTACGAAATCGTTGAAGGGATGCAGTTCGACAAAGGTTATATTTCGCCGTACTTCATCAATGATACGGCAAAGATGAATTGCGTTCTCGAAAATGCACTGATTCTGTTACACGAAAAGAAAATCAGCAACATTCGGGAACTCATTCCGCTCCTTGAAAAGGTTGCGCATACGATGAAGCCGCTGCTCATCATTGCCGAAGATATTGATAATGAGGCGATGACGATGCTCGTGGTCAACAAACTGCAAGGCGTGTTAAATGTTACTGCGGTGAAAGCACCGGGCTTCGGCGACCGCCGCAAGGCAATGCTGCAAGACATTGCGATTTTAACCGGCGGAGCGGTTATCAGCGAAGACCTCGGTATTAAACTTGAAAATGTTACGCTCGAACAACTCGGCAAGGCGCAGCAGATTACCGTTGACAAGGACACGACTGTTATTGTGAAGGGCGGCGGCAAGAAGGACGAACTGAAAGCCCGAATCGAGTTGCTCAAAAAGAATATCGAAACGACGGAGAGCGATTATGACCGCGAAAAGTTTCAAGAGCGGCTTGCGAAGTTGAGCGGCGGTGTTGCGGTGATTCAAGTCGGTGCGAATACCGAAGCCGAAATGAAACAGAAAAAGGCGCGGATTGAAGATGCACTCCACGCAACGCGGGCGGCAGCGCAGGAAGGTATTTTGCCCGGCGGCGGAGTAGCATTGCTGCGCTGCAAAGAGGCGGTCGAAAAGGTTCGTTCTTCGGCAAAGGGGGACGAAAAAATCGGTGTTGATATTGTGCTTCGGGTCTTGTCGAAGCCGATGGTGCAGATTGTCGAGAACTGCGGTTTGGACGGCAGCGTTGTCGCCGATGAAGTTTTGCAAAAGCCGGTGAATACGGGCTATGATGCGAATGCCGGCAAGTACGTTGATATGTTCAAGGCAGGCATCATTGACCCGTTGAAGGTCGTTCGTACTGCTTTGACAAATGCGGCGAGCATTTCCGGTTTGATGCTGACGACCGAAACGCTTATCACGGATTACAAGAAAGAAGACGAAAAGGAAATTTACGGAGCGGTTGTCTAACCTGACCGTTTTCGGTTTTGAAATGCAGGGCAATAAAATGTTCAGAGCCGCCGTCGCAAGACGGCGAACCCCCCCGCTATCTTGCGATAGCGGCTCTGAACTTTTCCTAACAAATTTACCGTTGACAAAACCGGTTCGCAGCAATCGGCATTGGCTCGTTGTCTTTTTGTCGGCATATTGCTTGCTTTTTCGCTGGAAAAGCGGATAATGAACGGTGTCGTGAACACGCCCTAAAAAGAGGCGCAGCCGGAAAGGCTTACCGGTTTACCGCAGTTTCCGCCTTAATGACTCAATGAAAGTGTTCGTTTATGTTACAGCCGTTAATCGGTATTCCCGTGTTTTTGTTTTTGGCGAGACTTGCCGCCTGGAACAGGGGTTCGCTTAATTATCGCCTCCTATTCTGGACGCTGGCGTTTCAAGGAGTCTTCGCCTGTTTTGTGTTCCGTTCGGCTGCCGGACAAAATCTGTTTATCAGTCTCAATTCTGTTGTCATCGCTCTTGTCGATGCCGCCCTCGAAGGTCCCAGGTTCGTTTTCGGTTCACTTGCCGACCCCGCTGCCGCAGAAAAAAACGGACTCGGTTTTATCCTGTTTTTTCAAGGTTTGACAACAATTATCGTCATCTCGGCACTGACGGCACTGCTCTATCACGCCGGTATTATGCACCGTCTCCTCAAACTCTTTGCGGCAATTTTTTCGCGGCTGACAAAAATTTCCGGTGCCGAATCCCTTGCCGCAACCGCCAACGTTTTTGTCGGCAATGAATCGATGCTGGTAATCCGTCCTTGTTTGCCGCATCTGACCCGGTCGGAATTTTGTACGCTTTTGGCAACCTGTATGGCAACGATTTCCGCCAACGTTATCGGCATTTATATCGCTGCGCTGCGTACAACGATGCCGTCCATTGCCGGTCATCTGGTCTCGGCTTCCATCTTGTCCGTACCGGCTGCGGTGCTGTTGGCGAAACTGGCAGTACCGGAGAGTGAAAAACCTGAAACGCTTGGTATCGATGTGCAGCCGCATTTTGAACGCGAAAAAACGCTTATCGAAGCCGTTCTCAACGGCGGCGAAGCGGGCTTCAAAATGATAGCCGGCATTACAACAATGCTCATCGCTGTTGTCGGTTTGCTGGCAATTATCAATGTACTGCTCGGTTGGTGCGGCAGCCAACTGGCACTGCCGATAACGCTTTCGATTCAAAATATTCTAGGCTTCATTTTTTATCCGTTTGTTTGGTTAATGGGAGTGCCGGCTGCGGATGTTCCTGAAGTCGCCCGTCTTTTGGGAACACGTGTTATTGCAACGGAAATTCCCGCCTATTTTACGCTTGCCGGTTTGATTGAGTCGGGAACAATAGAACAGCGCAGTGCGGTGATAGCGGCTTATGCTCTTTGCGGATTTGCTCATTTGCCGTCACTGGCGATATTCATCGGCGGAGCGGCAGCGTTAGCCCCGAACCGCAAAGCGGACATTGCGGCGGTGGCGTGGCAGGCACTCTTTGCCGCAACATTGGCGTGCCTTATGACCGGTGCTGTTGCCGGTATTTTTTATAACGGAACATCTATTTTGAGTTAACCGGGTGCGTGGCAATTTAGGAGATTTGAACAAGGATTATTGAGTCGTAATTTGATTTTTTTTGATTTCGTTGTCAATTTCATAAGACGAAGCGGTCGGTTGTGTCAAACGGCAGAACATACAAAATACCATCGCCCACAATACCTTCGTCCCGCTCTTGAATGTTCGCCATAGAACGACCGCACAAATAAGCAAACCCAAGAACATCCACTAAAAAATGCCGTTTAATACCCTTGTTTTTTCTCCGCATCGTATCCCCGTTCACCTGCGCTACGAATGCCGCCGGGCAGAACGAGCAATGGACGGGTGATGTCCCATTGGACATCGGTCAAATCTACCGATAGTGTTTGGCAAAAGCAATTGACTTCGGACTCCTTTCCGCTTAAAGAAACCGCATTGTGAACAATTTGACTAAATTACCGCCCGACCTGTAACTCACTTTTGCCGCAAATACACGAATGCTTGACGGATTCCCTGGATGGCGGCGAACAGTATTTTATGGAAAAATTGACAAGGAAAAATAATTTGCTATATTACCTATATTACGTTTTCGTTCAGCGTTTCATTTTCCCTTTTCGATTCTCCCTTGTCAACGATACCGCCCCTGAAGTTTGTTCACGCCTCTGACCTGCACTTGGACCGGACACTTGAAGGTATTACCGAAGGTCCGGCACACTGGGAGGAACGGATGCTCGACATTTCTCTGCGGACTGCCGAGCGGCTCTTTCAGCGGGTCATCGAAGAGAATGTCGATTTTCTCGTGTTGAGCGGAAATGTTTGTAATATACCGCTTGCCCCGCCGGGGATTTTGCTATTCCTCGTCGAAGCCTTTGAAAGACTGCACAAAGCCGGTATCGCCGTTTATTGGGCAGGCGGCGAATACGATTCTCCCGAAGATTGGACGACGGCTTTTACACTGCCGGAAAACGTGCATTTTTTTCCCAGTAATTCGATTCAGGAGTATTACTTTCAGCGGACGGTCGATTCGGAGAAGATTCCTGTTGCAAAAATCGTCGGAATGAGCCGCAATCAGCAGCGGAAACGAATCCGAAGCAGCGAATTTCCGTACGACCCGTCAGACATCTTTACGATAGCAGTTGCGAACGGCGAAGTGGAAGCAGAAACGCTGTCGCAGCGGCGGATGGATTATTGGGCGTTGGGCGGAGCGTCAAAGCGGTCGGTCTTTCACGGTAATCCCCGCAAAAAGGGACCCGACGGCAAACCGCTGCGCAACGAACCTGCCGAAAACGTCAAGCGGGACAAAAAGGATTTGCCGCCGCAGCCGTACATCGTGCATTATCCGGGGCAGCCGTTAGCAAGAACGCCGCAGGACATCGGAACGTTCGGGGCAACGCTCGTTGAAGTACCGCTGGCTTTTGATGAGTCGAAAAGCAATGTGCCGTGTCCGGTTGACGAGCCGGTGTTGACCTATTTTTCGACATCGCCGATTCGCTGGCTGAACGATACGGTAACGCTTTCGGCAACGGATGACGGCGGTAAATTGGCGGATGAATTGCGGCTGCGGATGAAAAATTACCGCGACAATCAAAAAGCCGACCATCTGTTCATTAACTGGTTTGTTGATATTCCGATGGGAACATTGGCATCGCAACTTCGGCGGGGTGCGCTTGTTGCGGACCTGTTAAGCGAATTGCGGGCAATGTACGGGCAGGACGACCCGTTGACGTGGTCGGTATCGATTTCGGTATTAGTGCCGGAAAGGCTGTCCAAAGAGCAGTATGAACAGCAGACGATAACGGGTGATTTTTTGCGTTCGATAGAACATTTTCAAAACAACGGCGAAGAAATCGTTCATCTGGAAAAGTATGTACCGAACAATTTCGATGCGGATGTTGCCAAAACGCTTCTCCTTGCGGACTATGCGGATGACGAGATTACCGCCGCGGACGATAAGATGCCCAAGCAGCACTGGCTTCAAACACAGTTACAAGCAGAGACCCAGCACCGCATATTAAGCGAAGCCGCCGTAACCGGCGCAATGATTTTAGGGAAAGAATGAGGGGAAACACAAACACGCAGCAGCCTCATAGAAGGCGGTACACGCCCAAACCAATCCCATTGCACAAAACACATATAACATCAAGGCAGCGAAACCGCCAATCTTGACAAGCGGTTCGTTCAAGCCGTTGTTATCGATTTCGGTCGCTGCCTTCTAACACCGCACTGTAATACCGTGTCGCTGCATCGGCACCGAGAATTCTGTAACGTTTGTTCTGTTCACGGATTTTTGTAACTTGATTTATACTTCCCGCGGTCAGGAATTGATAATTTTCAAACAGGTAGCATAGTATTCTCCGGTTAAGTTATGCAGAGAATAACAATTTATCGAATCAAAGAGTAATTTCTGAACGCGGGAAGT
>JAITOZ010000147.1 GCA_031289675.1 Planctomycetaceae bacterium | reverse complement strand
TTTTTGTTGGCGGAAAAGTTAAAAATTGATTTGGTTTATTTACCGGCGTATAGTCCGAACTTAAATTTGATAGAGCGATATTGGAAGTTTTTGAAGAAGGAATGTTTGTATAACCGTTATTATGAAAAGTTTGAAGATTTTTGTTCGGCAATTGACAAATGCGTATCGGAAACTCCTACGCGATATCCGGATAAAATGAAGTCCTTAATGACCCTGAATTTCCACCTGTTTGAAAATTGTCAATTCCTGAACGCGTAGAGTATAGAGGGTTATTCGGTGTTCCCATTAGACTTGTTCCCTAAGCGTTTTTTCAATCGCGAAGGCGCACTGATTTTATGATGAAATCCGCCCGCTTTTTATTAGTTGCCGGTGGTTAGTGACGAGTTTTCGCTTCCGAATTTTCCCCGCATTTACTCGCCACTCGTCACTAATCACTCGTCACTCATCACTTTCTTCGTGCCTTCGCGATTATCATTTTCCTCTTTCATCTCGCGATACAGTCAACGCCGGTAGTTAGGGAACAGGTCTATTAAAGTAGAAAAGGCAGGAGACAGGAGGGCATCCCGGAAAGGAACTATCAGTAGGCAGCAGCCCAGCGAAACCGCAGTATAAAACGCAGAAAAATAACATTTTTGTTGATTTTATTTGACGTTTTTGTCTTTTTTTTGTTCAATAGATAGAAATTTCGCCCTTTGACCGCAACAGAAAATTGCTGAAATTAGCCTTTTTTCGGTCTTTTGAACTATCTCAATTTTTATTCTTTTGCTTTGGCATAGATATTGCGGTATGTTCCTGTATCCTGTCGCCGCTTATGGAAGATTCACCCTCAGAAGATTCACATTGCATCGCAAAGTCCCTCAAAATATCGTTGGGGCAGCCTTCAGATGAGTTGCGGCTGCTTTATGAAATTAGCCTTATCCTATGCGAGGCAAAACACGCTCGCGTTGAAAGTGTTTTTAAGGCATTACTCGAAAAAATGGCAGCGTGCATCGGTATCAAGCGGGGAGCTATTTCGATTTTGAACCGCATCACCGGCGAAATTGATATTGCCGAAGCGTACGGACTGGATAATGAACAATTAAAAAAAGGATGCTACCTGCCGGGAGAAGGAATTACAGGACGGGTCGTCAACACGGGAAATCCGATTGCTGTGCCGTGCATTGCCGATGAGCCGCTGTTTTTGAACCGGACAGGTGCAAGAGATATAAACGAATTGCAGGAAACATCCTTTATTTGCGTACCTATTCGGGACGGAATCGAGGTGATAGGAACTATTAGTATTGATTTGCCTTACACATCCGATACGCTGGAAAATACAGTGCGGCTGCTCACCATCATTGCGGTTTCCATCAATCAGTTTGTTCTGTCATATCAAATTTCCCTTGAAGAATTTAACGAACTTAAAGAAGAAAATAACCAACTGCAAATAAAACTTCAGGAGCAGTGCCGGAAATTAACCTCCATCGGTAAGAGCGAAGGTATGCGGCGGATTCACAATCAAATGCTGATGGTCTGCAACACGAAGGCAACCGTTCTCCTGCTTGGTGAAACGGGAGTGGGGAAGGGACGTTTTGCCAATGACATTCATATACTTTCCACCCGCACAAAAAAACCGTTCGTTAAAGTTAACTGCGCTGCGATTCCGGAAAACCTGATTGAAAGTATCCTTTTCGGACACGAAAAAGGGGCTTTTACGGGAGCCGTCCAGCAGCAAAAGGGTTATTTTGAACAGGCAGACGGCGGAACGATTTTTTTAGATGAAATCGGCGAATTGCCGCTGATACTCCAAGCCAAGTTCCTGCGTGTTCTCCAAGAGCGGACTTTTGAACGTGTCGGCGGAGCGGAAACGTTATGTGTCGATGTGCGGATTATCGCAGCAACGAATTGCGACCTCAAAGAACTGGTTGACCAAGGGACTTTTCGTCAGGACTTATATTATCGGCTCAGCATTTTTCCGCTGCATATTCCCCCGCTGCGGGACAGGAAGACGGATATTATGCTCCTTGCCGATGTTTTTGCACGGCGTTTTGCAGAAGAGTACGGCAAGCCGCCGGCATCCTTTTCTGTAACGGCAACAAAGATGCTTAATAATTATTCGTGGCCCGGAAATATACGGGAACTGGAAAATACAGTGGAGAGGGCAATAATTATGTCGCCGGACGGAGGAATTCATCGTTATCATCTCCCCGAAGAAATACAAAGAGAGACGGGCGGTATGGTTGCAAAACGCATCGGAAGTCTTCAGGAGGTTTTGGATTCGGTCGAAAAAGAAATGATTGCCGATGCAATGAACAAAAACGGCGGCAATATGAGCGAAGCCGCCAAAGTGCTTGGAATTACGGAACGTATAATGGGACTGCGGGTTACAAAATATCACTTAAACAAAAAACACTTGAAACAGGATAAATTGAAACAAAAAATAATGTAACAGAAAAACTGCAATGTCTCTCAATAATGCATTAACATTCATTGACAGGGTTCGGCGGGACAGCCGTTTTCGCCGCGAGTGTTACCAAGCGGACGGCTGCGAAGCCTTTCACCGGCAGATTAACGATGAAGGATACGGCTTTTGTCCGCACGAGGCGTGGGATGCTTTCCGCCGAATGCTTCTCAAAGCCCAAGATGAGTCGGAGGCAAGCGAAATTATCGAAATGAAACTTTGGTACAGTGCCTTGTCGGGTATAAGTGAGAACGGTTTCGGCTGTTCTTCGTGCAGCGAAACGTGCCGTATCCCTTTGGAAGAGACGAATGATTAAACAGAGAACAAATCAGCAAACAGCAAGCAGGAATGTCACGTGGCGGATATTTTATGACGAAGGCTGTCAATTCCATCGAACTGCCAAAGGAGCGGTTTCCCGTCCCGAAATTTTTACACCTGAAATCATACAAAATATCGCTGCGATGGCGGTTGAAAAATTCATTATGGCGGTATTATTGGAACGGAGATTAACACCGCTAGGTCACACGATGACCGACTTGTGTCAGGCAGCCGCAAGCATTATGCCGCTGACTCCCCGACTGTGGAAAACCTTGATGTATATGGATAATTTGCAGCAAATCTGTTCGATAGAACACTTTCAGATAACCGCACCTTCCCTTGAAGATGTTCCCGCTTTTTTAGAGGCGGCAGATGCCGTAGCAGATGCTGCCCGCAAGATATTATTTCCGTAACATATTGTACTTGTTTCGTTTTGAATTTGTTTCACCAAAAAACAAAATAGTTATTGCGCAGTATAATCCAATGAGGTCATTGACTATCTTTGATACAACATTACGGGACGGCGACCAAGCGGCAGGCTTTGCTTTTTTCCGCAGGCAAAAAGTACAACTCGCTGTTCTCTTGGGCGAAGCCGGTGTCGATGCGGTTGAGGCAGGTTTTCCTCTTTCGTCCCGTACGGAGTTTGACACCTGCCGGGATATTGTTGCAGCACTGCACGGAACACAAACCGCCGCCGCATTGATGTGCAGGGCAAAGCGGGAAGAAATTGCGCAGACGGCAGCACTGCTCGGCGGGAACGGTATTCTCCATCTGACACTGCCCGTCAGTGACGCACACCGGGTTAGTCTTTTGGGAATATCCCGTTCGGAATTATTAAAACGTGTTACAGAAACTGTCGGTTATGCTTCAGGTCTGACGGAGCGGATTGAAATGGGAGCCGAAGATGCTTCGCGGGCTGATATTGATTTTCTCTGCGAATATATCGTAACGGCAATCGATGCCGGTGCGGCAACAATCAATATCGCCGATACGCTCGGTATTTTATGTCCCCCAGCAACACGCTCTTTGATTGGTACGTTAAAGCAGCGTATCGACCCATTTGCTTCAGGAAAAACCGCTTTGAGTATTCATTGTCATAATGATTACGGTCTTGCCGCTGCGAACACGCTGGCAGCAATCGAAGCCGGATGTCATCAAGCAGAAGTAACGGTTTGCGGCATTGGAGAACGGGCAGGAAATGCACCACTCGAAGAAGTTGCCGTCAATCTTTTTGCACGTCCCGACCATTATTCGGTTTCAACGAACCTCAAGCAGGAACGTTTGGCGGAGTTAGTCAGGAAATTCTCCTGTGCTGCCGTTTTGTCATCCGGTCCGCTCAAGCCGTTTTTTGGGTGGAATACCAATGCCCACGCATCGGGCATTCATCAAAAAGGATTGGAAACTTCACCACACGAGTATTCCTCTTCCGCCCTGCAAGCCGCTTTTCAGGAATGTGCCGGCAGACCCCGCCGCATTGTCTTGTCCCGTCATTCCGGTAAGGCGGGAATCCGGCTTGCCGCATCGTTCTGCGGAATTGATAACATTGACGGCAAAGCGGTTGAAACTATTTTGCAGCGTCTCAAAGACGATGAACATCAGACGCTTGGAATCACGGAATTTCTCGTTTGGCTTAAAGAGTCGGGGTTATTTCCGGCGGATACGGCGGCTCCGGTAACTTGTAACGAAATTCAGGTGATGCAGACCGATTCAGCGGTCGAGGTCGAAGCCGTATTGTCCAATCAAACACGTATTACCGGCAGCGGCAGTTCTCTGGAATTTGCGGTTTTATCCGCACTTCAAAGCGTTACAGAAATCGGTCTGGCACTCCGGTTTGCCGCCGTTGAGTGGACAGGTCTTGGGGGACAATACCGCTTATATGCCGAAACCGTCCTGCCGGACAGAGAAATCCTTGCCGCCGAACGTACCGGCAAAGTTCCCGGCAGACTGCTTTTGGAAATCGGTCTCGATGCCGTCAACTTTTATCGTACAAAAAATAAACAGACAAGATAATGCGTTCCAATGATTGGTCATTTAGCCTACGTGGAGCAAAGTCCGGCGATGCGGCAGTCATTCGCCGTTTGATTCTGGAACTTGCCGAGTACGAACATCTCGTCAACACAGTCAGGATTACAGAAAAAACGTTACAAGAATGGATGGATACAGGACAGACCGGTGTTTTGCTCGCTGAAAACGGCAGCGAAGTCATCGGTTTTGCCCTTTATTATTTCACGTTTCCGACTTTTCGGGGGCAAAGGGGGCTTTACATCGAAGACATTTATGTTCGACCGGCATATCGGGGCAGCGGCGTTGGAACAGCACTTTTTCGGGAAGCGGCACGCATTGCCCGCTGCCGGCATTGTTACCGAATTGATTGGATGGTTCTCGATTGGAATAAAGAGGCTCTCGCTTTTTACGAAAAAATCGGCGCAAAATCCGTACCGGACTGGCTGACTTATCGGTTACAAGATGAGGCTCTGGATTCCCTTTAATGTTACATTTACACGAAAGCAACACTTGCGCGAAAGGATAAGAGATGAAAAAGATGACCTGGCTTTTTACGGCGATACTGTTGGGGGTACAAACCCTCGCAAGCGGTGCCGAAATCAATGTCTCGGCGGCAGCCAGTCTCAAAGACTGCCTCAACGAGATTATTGCGCTGTATCAAAAGGAGGTTCCAAATGCCGCCGTCGTAGCGAATTATGCGGCATCGGGAACCTTGCAGCAGCAGATTGACAACGGAGCTCCCGCCGACCTGTTTATTTCCGCCGACAAAAAACGTATGGATGCGCTGGAAAAGAAGCAATTACTTGTTTCCGATTCACGCCGCGACCTGCTGCACAACAAAGTTGTGCTGATTGTTCCCAAGAACGGGAAGAGTACGATTACGAGTTTCAAAGATTTGGGAACCGACAAGTTGAAAGAGCGGGAACTGGCTATCGGCGACCCCAAGTCTGTACCGGCAGGAACGTATGCGATGGAGATATTCGATTTTCTCGGAATCACAGAAGCGGTTAAACCCAAAGCGGTACTGGCGCAAACGGTACGGGCGGTGTTAGCGTATGTCGCCCAAAACGAAGCGGATGCCGGTGTTGTGTATCTAACTGATGCTCTTTTGATGAAAGACAAGGTCAGAATTGTCGAGGAGGCACCGGAAAAAAGCCATACACCGACAATTTACCCCGCCGCCGTTGTTGTTACCGGAAAGAACCCGCAGGGCGGCAAGTCGCTCCTTGATTTCCTGCTCTCGGCACCGTCGGCAGCGGTTTTTAAGAAATACGGTTTTGAACCGATTCCCCAAAAGTGATAATATGTTTCAAAATGATATGGATTGGTTTCCGTTATACATTTCGTTAAAAACGTCTCTCTGTGCTGCTGCCATCGCTTTTGGTTTAGGAGTGACGGCAGCCAGATTGGTTTTCGGTATGCGCGGAAAAGCCAAAGCGGTCATTGACGGACTGCTGATGCTGCCGCTGGTTTTACCGCCCACCGTGGTCGGTTTCTGTCTTCTGATATTTTTGGGACGTAATAGTTTTTTTGGTATTCTGTTACAAAAAATAGGGATTCGTGTCATTTTTTCGTGGGAGGCAACGGTCATTGCAGCAACAGTGGTGGCATTTCCGCTGGTTTATCGGACAGTACGTTCGTCATTGGAACAAATAGAGCCGTCGGTTTTAGAGGCAGCCCGCATATTGGGCGTTTCCGAATGGACGATATTTTTCCGTATTATGCTTCCGTATGCCAGGAGCGGCTGCATTGCCGGTACGATTCTCGGTTTTACCCGCGCACTCGGCGAGTTCGGTGCAACACTGATGATAGCGGGCAATATCCCTCACCGAACGCAGACGATTCCTATTGCAATATGGAGCAGTGTTGAAGGTAATGAAATGAATGCCGCCCTGATTTGGACACTGCTCATTATTGTACTTTCTTTCTTTGTCGTTATCCCGCTCAATTTTTACGGAGAGCAGCGCAGAACGTAGCGAGCCGGTAATGGTAAGGGCGCATTATTAAAAACTTGCGCTGTATGCTCCCGCCGCTTAAGACTCGGGATTGTCTTTTTTTCATATGGAAATTACATTCTGTCAAGCGGAGTAAAAATAGGATCACCTACCGATTATCGGATGCCGGGATTGTGCGGCTCAAACTTCTGCAAAACACGCGAGGCGGGTGCATAAAAACTTTGTCGGATATTTTTTTTGACAATAATTTTTTTGAAAATAAGGGTGTGGCGAGTTTTCGCTTCCGAATTTTCCCCGCATTTACTAGCCACTAACCACTAGTCACTCGCCACTCGTTAACAGCACCCGACAAAGTTTTATGCACCCAGGGGCAGAATCAATTTTAGAGTCTCCCTTGTCCCGAAAAATAGAGTATAATATCCGCATTGTGTTTGCCGAGGTACTATGTTCACCGACTTTCCCGCGGTCCTCAATTCCGCTCCCTTCGGGGTCGTCCTCATCAATGAAGATTACCGTCTGATTGATTGTAATGAGGCGGTACTCTCTCATTTTGGATTGGCAAAGCAGGAATTTCTGGATACGTTTTATGATATGTTTCCTCCGGCAGAATCTCACGGCAGTTCCGCCAGAGATTTTGTCATCGAAAAAATCCAAACGGCATTTCAGGAAGGACGCTGCGTCTTTGAACAAACACTCTGCAAGCAGCCCCCGCAACAGCAAACTCAACAAAATTCAGACGATGAACCGCCGCTGAGCGAACTGCTGCCCTGTGAACTGTTGCCCTGTGAGATTTCCTTTGTCCGTATCCATCACGAAGGTGTCTGTACCGTTGCCGGCTATATCAGCGACCTTCGGCAGGTTAAAAACCTGCTCCTTGACCGGGACCGCGAACAGGTTCGGCTGCAAAACATCTTAAATTCGAGTCCGGTTTGCTTTGCCGTTCTCAGCGGAGACACTATTGAGTATGCTGCACCGTTTATGCGTAACTTTCTCGGTGTCAATAACGGAGAATCTTTTCAGAGTTTTTTTGTCGATACAAAAACGGCAAACTATTTACTCGACCAATCCGGTGCATTGGTATCACCGGAGAGCGGACATCAGGAAGCGGAGATTGTCCGCTGGATTCCGGTAACGGTGCGGGACAAAAGCGGAGACGTGAAGGAAATGCTCGCCAATTTGTTTGTCATCGATGACCCGGTTGCTCCCGAAACGATTGTTTGGCTTCTTGATGTTACACAAATCAGAAAAAACGAGTCGGCTTTGCGTCTTGCCAGAGAAATTGCCGAAACCGCCGCAAAAACAAAGAGCGATTTTCTCGCCAATATGAGTCACGAAATTCGCACGCCGATGAACGCCATCTTGGGAATGTTGCACCTCATCCTCCGCGGCGAGTTGACTCCGAAACAAATTACTTATGCGGAAACAGCGGAACAGTCGGCGAAATTGCTTTTGCGTATCATAAACGACATTCTTGATTTCTCCAAAATCGAGGCTGGACGGATGACAATGGAGTACAGAGAATTTTCCGTCTCTCAACTCGTCGGCGACCTGCGGGCAAACATTCAAGAGTCTTGTCAGCGCAAGAATTTAACACTCAACGTTGACTTAGACCCTGCGCTGCCGGCAGTATTGATGGGCGATGCACTGCGTTTGCGGCAAGTCATCCTCAATTTTCTCTCCAATGCCGTTAAATTTACAGAACACGGAAGAGTTACGCTCAAAATGGAGGTAAGCGAACGGGATGCCTTGTCCGCCTTAATATACTGTTCGGTGAGCGATACGGGTATCGGAATGACACCGAAACAGATGTCCTATTTGTTCAAACCGTTTTCGCAAGCGGATACCTCGACAACCCGTCTTTACGGCGGCACCGGTCTGGGACTGGTTATTGCCAAACAGATAGTTGAATTGATGCAGGGGAAAATATCCTGTAAAAGTACACTGGGACAGGGAACAACTTTTGAATTCACCGTCCGCTTCGGTATTCCGTTGGCGGAGGAAATGGTTACAGAGGAAGAAATAGATGAGAACAGGGTGAACGGCTTGCTTGCCGGTGATGACAAAGAATCTTTGGGAGCAGCCCGAAATGTCCTTGAACTTTTAGGGTCCCAAACTGTAGCGGAATGTACAACGCCTGACGATTTTCAGCAATTTTTGGATTCAGAAAAATTAAATGACGTTGATTTCATTTTATGCAGTTTTACTCATTGGCAGCGGGATATAATTCCGGTGTATGATATGCTGCGGAAAAGCCGGATTGAAGTTCTGCCGCAACTCGTTTTCGTGAATCATCCCGGCATAGAACCGCTGCTGCAACAATTACAGCCTGCAGCGGATGTGCATCTCATTGCAAAACCGATCATTGCCAGCGAGTTGTTTAACCTTCTTGTAACAATTACTGCGGGTAAAAAGGCGGCACGAAAACAGGCACAGCAAAAACGGTTATCCGAAAACCGGCAGGAAGCGGACGGAAAGTCCCGCACCGGTATTCCTGATTCGATTCGGGGAGCCAGAATTCTTCTGGCAGAGGACAATAAAATCAACCAAATGGTTGCAACGGAGTTGTTGAAATTGGAAGGTTTTGCCGTAACCGTTGCCGGCAACGGCAAACTTGCGGTGGAAGCCGTCAACAAAGAGCCGTTTGATTTGGTGTTGATGGATATTCAGATGCCGGAGATGGACGGTTTAGCCGCAGCCCGTCTCATTCGGGAAGATGCCCGATTCAAGAATTTACCGATATTGGCAATGACCGCCCATGCGATGGAAGGCGACCGGGAATTAAGTCTGGAAGCGGGAATGAACGGGCATATCACGAAACCGATTAATCCCGAAGTTTTGTATGCTTCTTTGGTGCATTGGATAAAAAAATAACCCCAAATTCAGCCGCCGACTTCCCCGCAAACTTCAGAGCCGCCATCGCAAGACAGCATTCCCTGTTACTCCTTTTGCGTATCCCGGCGCGGCTTCGGCGGAAACACCGGCTCGACAAGCGGTTCACCAATGTCCAACAACAATTCCTTGTTCTTGCCTTTCACCACCTCAACTTCCAGCGGCGTTGTTGCCGGCGACCGGTACGCTAACGGCATCGTGTCCGCCGCAGGATGCAAACCGTCTATCGTAAAATCGGCTTGTGCAAATTTGCCGAGAATCACCTTATACTTGCCCGGATACGCCCCATCGCCCGGCTTCAATGTCGTCAAAACAAACGAACCGTCCGCCGCCGTGACACCGGATGCCGGACGCTTTTCCGGGTCTTGCACCGCAAGGGAAAAAGTTACCACAACACCGGCAAGCGGCTGCCCTTGCAGCGTAACTTTGCCGTTGACCTTGTAAAGCCCCGTCAAACCATTCGTCCCGCAGCCGGAAATGAATGTGAATGTTGTAACAATAAACAGTGTAATCGTAATGAAATGTCTCATCGTATTTAAATTGATAATTGAGAATTGAGAATGGATAATTGTCTTAATTGAAAATTGAAAATGGAGAACGGAGAACGGAGAATTAGGGATACGATTCTTTACCGAACCCGTTTTCCTCTAATTCTCAATTCTCCATTTTCAATTATCAATTCCCTACGGTGCTGATGCCGCTTCACCGCCGGATCTCGACCCCAGTGCGCCCCACACTCCAAACGGAGAAGCACCGTCACGCACCGGCAGCGGGTTGGGACCGGAATTATTCGGGTTCGATTGCCAGTCAATCGTGTCCGATATGAAATGCACCGAACCGTCGCCGAACGCAACGTTCACGCCGCTGGTGTGATTACTGCTCGGCGGAATAATTCCGGAACGGCGGTCCTGATGATTCCCGTCGCCGTCCGGTTCTGCTTGCCAAGCCGGCGAGTTCGGCGGAGTCACCGTCATACACCACGTTTGACTCGTAGCGACACACCACCATTGCGTACAGCCCGTCTTCTTAATCAGGTCCCCGGACCGCGTCTGCCCGCCGTTTCGTGCCGCCAGCACAAGGTCGGGACGAAAAATTCGGCTCGCCAACTCATTACCATAGGGAGTACCGTCGGGTTTGTTAGGCCAATCCGCATAATCGCGGAAATTCGACAGAATGGCAGCATGGGCAACACCGTTTACCGAGCCGATGATAATCGACGAACGGACATTGCCCGTCTCGTTGTAGGTCGTCGAGTATCCCATTGTTCCTTCGGTTCCGGCAACCCGCTCGCTTAAAAGGACGGTGTTGCTCAAACCATCGGTAATGTCAGCGAGGCTGGTGTAAAGCCGCAGCCCCACGATACCTTTGACGAATGCTTCCGGATTACCGGCATCTGTAAGAGCTTTGTTGGAATAACCGGTTTCGAGAGGACCGTCGCCTCCCGAAATCACATAGTTTCCCGACCGCGAAACGAAGGTGCTGCCTAAGTACCCAACATCCCCGCCGCCGCCATAAGTAGTCACTGTGAAGAGAATCATTTTATTTCCGTTTGCATCGGAAGGACATCCCAACGCCGGCATTGATGCGCCGCGGGGATTACTTTCATCTTCGGCAAATATCACGGAGGAGCGGTTTGCGGTGCCGCCGTCTGTTCTTGTCCACGTTCCCCTATCGCTGAAATAGACCGCTGCCGGAAATCCCCCGCTTCCAACATCTTTGGGGATACTGGCACCGGCACCTAATGCGGCTAACGCTCCGGCAGCACCTACGCTGTAGGCGTAGTGTCTGCCGTCTCTGAATTCGGTCATCCACCGTTCGCTCATAGCGGTTTGTTCAATGAACGGCAGGATGAAAACCCAGGCGGAAAGTCCTTGGGAGTAATCTACATAGCCGTCATTGGGATGGACAAAATCCTGACCGTCGCAGGAAAACGGCTGACCGGGGTCGCCGTTGACGGGCAGTTTGCTGTAGGCATCGTGATAGTTGTGGACGGCGAGGGCGAGTTGCTTCTGGTTATTGGAGCACTGCATTCTTCGTGCTGCTTCCCGTGCGGCTTGCACTGCCGGAAGCAAGAGGGCAATCAATATGCCGATGATGGCAATGACGACAAGAAGTTCGACGAGAGTGAAGCCTATCCTACGGGA
>JAITOZ010000050.1 GCA_031289675.1 Planctomycetaceae bacterium | reverse complement strand
GCAGGAACGAGTTGCACATTGAGATTGCGAATCTTTGGACGAACCGGCTCATCGGCGATGCCTCACTGCCGGAGAATGAACGGACAACGTGGTCAACGTGGAAGAATCCGTACAAGGCGAATGAGCCGCTGCTTCCATCGGGACTGCTCGGACCGGTTAGAATCGTGAAGGAATGATGAAAAGTTAGGCTAACAACTCAATTTTATCGCTATGAAAAAAATATTTCCCATTGTGCCGTTGTTTATTTTGACCGCCGGTATTTCCGTTGCGCAAACATCGGAGATACCGCAGGACGTTGATTTGCGGACACGGATTTATTCCTCGCAACACGGCGTGTTCGGTTTGCCCAGTGAAAACGGCGGTGAACAGTCCGTCAAACTACAATTTCCTGACGACCCCGAACTGAATCGGCTTTACGAACAAAAATTGATTGATGCCGAAAAATACTCATCGGTATTGAAACAACAGCAAGATGCCGGAATGACCTTAAAGCAGTCCGAAACAGAAATTGCCCGGTACATTCTGAATTCCCGACTTGAAGAAATCCGCAAACGTCAGCCCAAAACGCCGCCGGACGGTTCCAAAGCGAAACTCGACACTTTCAATTTTCCCGAACTGGACGGCTCTACTTCGTGTATTCCGCTCGGTCGTATTGTTGCCGCCCGTGTTCTCGACATTCCCTATATTTGGACACTTGATACCGGTAACGTTCAACAAAATGCAATACCGGACTATCGGGAACCTTTTCGACCTCATATCGGCAACAGTGGTTCACAAATCGTCTCTGGATATCCATATCCAGGAATGGACCAGATGATGCGTTTCCAACGCGGATATGTTGAAGGCACCGCACCGCAGATACGCTATTCTGTAGAGAATGTTGTGCCGATGATGTTTCAAATTGCTGCCGATTCGGCAAAAACGCCGTTTCGCCGCCGGCATTTTTTCGATCACTATTTCGGTTTTTTTCAAGGAACGCCTCATTCCTATTTGAGTTTGGCTGCATCGAAGTGCCGAGACGCTCTTCCCCAAAACCAACTTAAATCTTTTGATTCATCGGTAAAGAATCAGAATATGCTGCCGTTTTCGGAAATCATTCTCGTTGCAAGAAAGCCGTCGAAGGATGAACGGACAAAGGCAGAAAAATTCGGAGTCGAATTTGATGTTCGTCCGATTGCGCTGGATGGTCTCGTCTTTCAGGTTCATCGGCGTAATCCTATTACAAATTTAAGTTTGGAACAGATTTGCTCCATTTATCTGACAAAGGAACAGGGGCAATGCCGTTGGGAAAATTACGGCGGCAAGAAGGAACAGGAACAAGTAAGAATTTTGGAGCGGGAGCGTAATTCTGGGAGTCGGGAATTGATGGATGAATTGGTGATAACCGATACAGTATTGGCACGGCGCGGCGATCCCGATAGTTCGGCGGCTCCGGCAATGCCTGTTCCGGTTCAAGTTCAACAACTTCCCCCTCCATTTTCGCTGCCGATTTCGCCTGCCGATGATAAAGTAAAACTTCGTGAAGCGTGGGATAATATTCGGAGATACCGCCAAACGCCGGTTGGTTACGGTATGACGGGCAGTTATTTTACGACGGTTCAGGATACCAAAAGTATTTCGTATTCCGTTTATTATTACGAACATTTTATGATTTCCGTACCGGAAATTAGGGTCATTTCCGTCAATGGAGTGTTACCGAATTACGAAACGATTCGGTCAAAAAAGTACCCGTTGACATACGAGGTTTACGTTGTTACGCTGAAAGGCATTGCGAAAGATTCTCCGGCAGCGCGGCTGCGAAACTGGCTTTTATCTGAAGATGGACAACGCTGTATCCGTGAAAGCGGTTACGTTCCCATCAATCCGGTCATCGCAACAGAATAGACCGGTCAGACGGTGAAGTCGTGCTGCCCGCCGTTTGCAACGCTTGGTTAGAAGAAAAACAGCAAGGCGAGCAAAGCAGCAGCGATTGCCAAAGAGGCGTTCAAGACCGGTAAAACGATGCGGGAAGTCTGTCTCGAACAAAACATAATGCCGCCGAAACAACTCGCTGAAGTTCTCGACCCGCTGAAGATGATAAAGCCGGACAGCGGCGGATAAGCACAGCAGGAAAAAGTTGTTCTGATTATACCGGTTGTACCTGTCATTACAGAGAGGCTGTGTTCTGTTCCGGTATTTTTACTCAAAACGCTTTGCCTTCGTGCCGAACGTAATCTAGTATAGAGGAAAGGTGCGCCTCCGCTTTTTCGTCAGGGTTCAAGATGACTTATCTCAATACGCAAACGGCTTTTTATGGAACCAATCGTTCGTACTACGCTTCTGCCGTGCCGAAAATCTTGGCGAACAACATCCAGACGGCAGCCTCATCCGAATCTGTATCAAATACTGCCGACAGCGCAACCTTTTCGATAAGAGGCTGGGAAGCGTATCAGAAAATTGAAAATAAGTCGTTGAGCGAAAAGAAATCGTCTCTCAATTTGTCCCTGCCGAAGTCAGACGGAACGGAGACAGCGCAGCCCCAAACGCGTCTAAATATCCAAAAAAATCCGAGCATTGAGGCAATAAATTATGCTCTCGGTATCGCATTAGCACCGGAGGAAGAGAACCTGATAAGCGGATTGAAGCGGTCAACACTTCTTGCCGTTCAAGCCAAGATGGAATCGACGGAGGAGTCGCTTAATCAGCGGATTGCCGGTGCCTTGGAACGTGCCGGTATTGTTTTCAGCGAAGATGAGCGGCTGGATTTTTCTATTGACCAGGACGGTCATATCACCGTCGGCGAAGGAATTACCGATGCGGAAAAACGTTCGCAAATGGAAGCGGCACTTAACAGCGACGCAAACATCAAGAACGACCTGCTTCTTCAGCAGGCACGAAAAATCGTCTTTGAAAAACGAGTTTCCGACACACGGATTGCATCAACCATTATTTACGATTCTTACGCATGGGAAAAGGGACAGAACAGCGACCTGCCCGGCGCAGAAAAAATTGAATTTACGTTCGATTTTTCGTACCAAAACGGCAAACTCTTTCAGGAGGAGACCGCTTCGGAGGAGAGAGTCTTTTCCGACCGGCTCGATTCGTTTGCCGGTTTAGGTAAAATCATCGGTCTTGATGAATCCGCCGCAACAGATATTTCGTCATTTATTGACGCTCTTCAAGAGAACGTTGACAAAGAATCAGGAGAACTAACCAGTCTGCTCAATGCCGCCATAGACAAGGCGGGACTCGGCAGCGTGAAAAAGAAAATCACGTTTTCGCAAGATGCTGCCGGTAATATCGTCATTGAGGGCAACCTTCGGGCTGATCAGAAAAAAAGTCTTGCCAGAATTATCAACGGCGATGCAGAACTGGTCGAGCGGCTGAAAACGCAGCGTGCCAAAAAGGATGTCCTCGCCGAATTGCAGGAGGCGATTCGGGACGAGCCGGATGCGTCAAAAACGACCGATGTTGACGACTATTTAGACGTTTTGCATCAATATCGGTCCCGACCGGCAGGGTTTGATTTATCACAGGAAAGTCTTGCTTCGGCGCGGGAACAACTTATCAAAGACTATCTGAACCGCAACGGTATCTCATTGGATGACGTGAAACACGGCACCAACGACGAACCTCAGCCGGCGGTTACGGAAATTAGAGGACTTCAAAACGAAATTGAGAAACTGGGGGATACCGAACCGCAGAGCGGAATGACACCGCTGTTTTCGATGAAGCAGGGGCTTCTTTCCGACCCGACCGCAGAGCCGGATTTTACCGATAATATTCGCAAATTGAGAGAACAAGTCGGTAAGTTAGTCAAAGAGTATAACGAGAAACTCGCTTATTACGATGAAGACCTGCAAATCAGCGATTTCACGATAACACTAGACCACAAAGGTCGGGCGAAAATCAATGTCAAAACAAACGGCAGCGATACGGAATCCGTTCTCAGTGCTGAACATTTTCTCCGTGCGATGTTTCCGTCAGACGCTACCGAGGCACTCGGCAAAGCGATATTGGAGGCTCACGATGATGAACACGGCGACGTAGAAGAGTTTCGTCACCAGGTCGTCATCAGCAAGGGGAGCGATGATTATCTCATTCTTTCGCCGGATGCGGACAAAGCCGCTCTTGCCGAAGTAGAGCAACTGAGCAGCGAAGTTTCGGCAGCACTGAATGATTTTTTCAAAACATCGTTTAACGTGCAGCAGCCGTTTAACATCAACTTCGGTGCCGACGGTACGCTGTCGCTTGAAGGTTTAGAAGGACGGATGGAGGGACGGATAGTCAATCAATATCTATCTCAAATGAATGAACGGCTTCTTTCAGACGACCCGCTCAACGAAGATATGTTTGATAATGTCTTACCGGCAGAACTTCAAGGCGTAGTCGGCAAACTCCTTGCTTTGCGGGAAGCCCAAGGCAAACTGCACGACCCGGCAGTGAAAAGTCAGACGCAGACGGTTTCGTTTATCATCAGCAAATAGACTACACACCAATAGACTGTTCTCTAACTCACTTTTGCCGCGAATAGAGAATGTCTGACGAATGATTTTTTCAAATTGTTCGTAATTGATTTGTGCATTCGCGGCTTAAATTGAGTTAGCGAACGGGTCTATTGGTGTTTTTTCACACTTTTTCGTTATTTCCTATCTTCCGCATTTTCAAATAAAACGAACAAAGTTATAATAGTCTTTCGTACTCTCCCTTATTTTTTATTGTCCATTATCAATTTAACAACCTCATATCCGCTCCTTTACGAAGTCGTGCTGCCCGGTCAGTATATCGGCGGGGAACCTGGAGCGGTCATAAAAGAAAAAGACAGCGTTAAAGGACGCTTCTGCTACGCCTTTCCCGATGTCTATACTATCGGTATGAGCAATTACGGACTGCAATTACTCTACCATCTGATGAACAGCCGAAGCGATTGGGCTTGTGAACGCGCTTTTACACCGTATCCCGATATGGAAGCCGGTCTGCGGCAATATAATATACCGCTCTATTCGCTTGAAACACATTCGCCGCTCAACGAATTCGATGTTATCGGATTTTCGTTACAATATGAACTTTGCTTCACAAACGTTTTAACGATGCTTGACCTCGGCAGAATTCCGCTGCACTGCCGGGACAGGTCGCTCAACGACCCGCTGATTATTGCCGGCGGTCCGTCAGCGGTGAATCCCGAACCGATGGCGGACTTCATCGACCTGTTCGTCATCGGCGACGGCGAAGAATCACTGCCCGCCGTTTGCAACGCTTGGTTAGAAGAAAAACAGCAAGGCGAACAAAGCGGCGGAAACCGTTACGAAGTTTTAACGGCATTAGCCCGGCGTTTTCCGTTCGTTGTTGTTCCGCAATGTTACAAAGTCGATTACGATTCCAGCGGTGCCGCTTTAACGCCCCGTCCGCTTGAAGACGGTGTACCGGAAACCGTTCGACCGGCAATCACGGACGACATCGGCAAATATGAGCCGCCGGTTCACCGGATTATTCCGCTTGTCGAATGTGTCCAAGACCGGGTTGCCGTCGAAATTATGCGGGGCTGTCCGGGACGCTGCAAGTTTTGCGTCAGCACGGTTCAAAAGCGTCCCATCCGCTGCCGCAAGCCGGAAGATATTGTCCGTATCGCTTATGATTCGTGTCTGGCAACCGGTTCAAACGAAGTATCGCTGCTGTCGCTTTCGACAAGCGATTATCCGCATTTTGACGAGTTAATGACGCTGCTCAAAGAAAAACTGCTGCCGCTTAATGTTACGGTATCTGTTCCGAGTCTGCGTGTCAATCATCAACTTTCATCGGTAACGAAGCAACTGACAACGGAGCGTACCAGCGGTTTAACATTGGCACCTGAAGCGGCGTTAGATGAAATGCGGCAGCGCATCGGCAAGCCGGTAACGAATGAAAATCTGATTGCCGGCTGCGAGTCGGCATTTGCCAACGGCTTTAACCGCGTCAAGATGTATTTTCTCTGCGGACTGCCGGAGGAGACGAACGCTGACCTGGACGGTATCATTGAATTATCGTACACGATTTGGCAACTTGGAAAAAAGATACGGGGCAAAGCACCGACAGTGATAGCGAATGTATCGAATTTTGTACCGAAGCCGCATACGCCTTGGGAACGCTGCGGAATGGCATCGCAGTATTATTTTTTAACGGCGCACGACCATTTGAAAACGCGTGTCCGCCGCAGCGGTGTTGCGTTGAAATATCATTCGTTAGAGACGAGCCGGCTTGAGGCGTTGTTATGCAGGGGCGACCGGCGTGTCGGAAAAATTATTGAGCGGGCTTGGCGGTTGGGAGCGAGGTTAGATACCTGGACGGATTATTTCCGCGGCGATTATTGGGAGCAGGCGATACACGAATCGGGTATGGATGCGAATCAGATAATTCATTCCCCGCTGCCGGACGATGCCGAACTGCCCTGGGGATACGTGCGGTTTTAACGTAAATGTTATAGTCGAACGTTCAGAGCCGGCATCGCAAGACGGCGCAAAAAATACAACCGCAATCTTGTGTTAGCGGCTCTGAATTGCTGGTGTTACAATAACGGACTTGTTCCGCAACCTGCTGGCGTTTACTGTATCTCAAGATGAAAAAGGGAAATGATAATCGCGAAGCCGCAAAGAAAGTGATGAGTGATGAGTGACGAGTAAATGCGGGGAAAATTCGGAAGCGAAAACTCGTCACTAGCCACCAGCAACTAATAAAAAGCGGTCTTCGCGCCTTCGCGATGAAAAAAACGGTTAGGGAACAACTTTAACGGACAACAGTTTGAAACGACTGCCTTCGGCAAGAATCGATTCATATCGTTCCCGCATTTCCTCACTGTTGTTCAAGGCTTGGGTCTTGCGTCTTTTTTTTGCGGCTGTCCAAAGACCTGTTTCACTAAACCTCCGACCACTTCCTGAACTGTCGGCGGCTCCGGCTCCATCTCCTCCTCAAAAGCCGCTCGGAACGATTGCTGCATCTGCCGAACGGATTCGGTATCGCCTTCCATTGTCTTCGTCTTCTTCGGCTTCTTGTTCTGATTGCTGCCCGGTTCTGTATCAAAGACGTTGATACGTTTCCCTTCGGGTGTTCCCCTTGCTGCCTCCGGTGCTTGCCGCGATGAGACCTGTGGAATGCCGCGTTGCTCTTGCAATTCTTTCCCGTTCTCGATATCTGTTAGTTCTGCCTGTGCTTTTTGATGTCCTTGCGCTGCCGCTTTGCGAATCCATTTTTCCGCTTCACTGTCAGTAATCCGCATCAGACTCTTACTGACGACAGCATACCCAAATTGGGCTTCTGCCAGTCCGCCCTCTGCCGATTTTTTCAGCCATTCGTATGCTTGTTGGCTATTTTTGTCAATGCCGATACCACATTCGTAACAAGCGGCAAGCAGATATGCCCCTTCGGGCAATCCATTGGAAGCCGCTTTTTCCCAGCGGGCCAATTTCTCATCGGCTTGCTCACGCAAAAACTGCCGGACAGCGTCCTCCGTTCGGGAACCATCCCCCTTTGTGTTGGCTATAAATGCGTTGAAGTCCAGCCTTACCGCCGACTTCACAGGGTCATAGACAAAATATCCCCAGACAACAACGCCGCAGAGTGCGAGAACGGCGACAATGCCGGCAAGGACTTTGGCGGTGCCGCCTTTTTTGCGTTTCGGCGGTAACTGTACCAAAAACGTCAGTCCCGGAATTTGTTTCGCCAGACCTTGCTGACCGGTTTCGTTCTCCATAATCGTATCAGGACGAATCCGACCATTGCCCGCAAGAATTTTCACTTGTGTGCCGTTAATAGGTCCCTGCTTCTGTAAGTCGTTGTCGTAGTAATACCAGTTTGCCATTGTAGGGTTAAGGAAATGAGTCTCTTTTCAGAGCCGCCATCGCAAGACGGCGCAAAAAATACAACCGCAATCTTGTGTTAGCGGCTCTGAATAATACCTGCACATTTTTTGTTCATTCTCTTGTTCTTCTTGTTCCTCTTGGGCGGCGTGTTGTCCGCATAAGTCCCTGCGGGTCGGAGCGGATGTCCCCAAGCAGCATAAGCGGAAATCGCCGATTCTTACTCGTCATTGTTGCTTGCTGCCTGTGACTGCGGAACAAGGGAAAGGCGGAAACCGATTTTGTCGTCCTTGGTGCCGGGTGCAAACCAGCCTCGTTGCGCCGACCGGTCGCCGCGAACAACACGCATCTTCCCCGTTTTTGCACCTTCAGGGTCGGTGGTAACCCCGCCCGCCGGATAAGCGCCGTACCAGTCGCTGCACCATTCAAAAACGCTGCCGTCGTTCATGTCACGCAAGTTCCAAGCGTTGGGATTCCCGGCAGCATTATTCTCCATCCGACCGGCAGCATTATTCTCCATCCGACCGGCAGCATTATTCTCCGTCCGACCGGCAACATTATTCCCCGCCCGACCGGCAGCATTATTCTCCGTCCGACCGGCAACATTATTCCCCGCCCGACCGGCAACATTATTCCCCGCCCGACCGGCAGCATTATTCCCCGCCCGACAAGCGTATTCCCATTGTGCCTCCGTCGGCATCGCAAATTGATATCCATCGGGGGCAGCGTTCGCTAACTTGTTTAACTTCTCAACAAAAAGTTTACAATCACCCCAACGAATCTGTTCCGCCGGTAAAGTATCGTTCTTCATTTTACTCGGATTAGTACCCATTACTGCCATCCATTGTGCTTGTGTAACCTTCGTTTCACCCATATAAAAATCCTTTGTCAGGACGACTTGGTGCTGCGTTTCGTCATCTTTTCTACGCCATTCCCCTATTGGACTGCCCATTGTGAACTGCCCTGCCGGACAACAACGGAAACGGAATTTCACGTCCTTAATGGTCAATTCCAATAAGTTCTTCGGATTCGCCGCCTGTGCTGCTTGATCAGTCGTTTGCTGTTCAGAAGATTCGGCTGTTAGGATTTCTGCTGCTTGGGGCGTTTCCGCTTTCACTATTTCGGCTTTCAGAAAATCGGCGGCGAATTCCGCCTTACCATCATTATAGAACTTGACACGGACATTATTAAACACCATCTTAACATTATACGCTGTCCCGGAATTGCGTAAGTCGCGGACTATCCTTTTTATACTTTCCACAGAACCGCTTACAGATATGGAAGAATTGGAAGCATAGAGGGGGAAGGGGCGTTTGATGATTGTCCAGGTTGTACCGGTAGCAAAGGGCGGCTTAATGGTATCTCGATTGTATATTATGTCAGTCGAACTGAATGTATCAAGAAGATAAGTTGACGTAAGCACTTCGAATGTAAAACTTGCCGTATTGTTTTTGTCATTTATTTCAACGTCATCAGGTCCCTTGATGGCATTAAGAATGTAAAAAGTACGTTCGCTCAATTCGTTTGCAATGGATGTTCTTTGCTTTCTTATTTGATTTTGCACTTCTGTCCTATCAAATTCGTCGGCTGCTTCGGATAACTTTGCCTTCGATTTGCCGGTTTCCATACCGTCTATCAGTAAATCTCCCTTTTCCGTCGGGTTTCCAGACGCATCGATTAGTCCCTTCTCAATGAGATAATCCCCGAAAGAAATCGGCGGGTTTTTGAGAACACCTTCCCTGCGTTCTGTTTCTTCATCATCATTGGCGATACGCCGGGGGGTTCTCCTCTGCGTATCGGTGTCATCGGCATCATCAGTTCCTCTGCCAGACACCCGTCTTCCTGCCGATGCTGGTCCGCGGCGGTCTCCAGCATCAGTCCCGCTGCCAGGTACCCGTTTTTTAATCATCAATTCTTCCTTTTCTGCATCATAAATATATTCCTGCCCGTCAGGAAGTTCGGGAAGTTTAAGGCTGTTCTTTTTGATAATATCCTTCATAAAGGCTTCGTGCGTTTCCGGTCCCTTGTTATCATTTTCCGCTTTGTACAATTTCAGGGCTTCGGGAATTTGAATACGAAAGACAGTCATTTCTCTTGCCCGAAACAGTGTTGCCACAGGAACCGTGATTATATCGGAAATCTTATTTCCGCCCGCCCCGACTTCTGCATCCGGTCTGCCGGCAATCTGCATCTTTGCAAGTGCCGCTGTGTCGCCAACAACGTAAGCCCTGCTGTATCGCGACGGAATCGGAACCGCCGCCATTGTGAAATCATTGGAAAACAGGACATCGGGGCGACCGCCCATTTCTACTCTTGTATTGAGTTTATACAATTCCTTTCCTGTATCGACATCGAAAATACGGCATATACCGCTGCTGTCTAAAAAACTGCGTCTGCCTCCGGCACGATTGCCGCTGCCGAAAAATACCATCACCTTTTTCCCGTCAGGAGACAAACGGTGGGAGAATGGTATCGTGTCTTCGAATCGGCACAATTGTTTTCCTGTTTCTTCATCAAAAATGCCGAAGACTCCGCTCTCGCGGTTATTCCCTATCAACCTTCTTCCGTAATATCCATCACCATAAGTTGAGTAAAAGAACCAATCATATCCTTCGATGTGATACAATTCTTTTTTTGTTTTGGCATCCAAAACCCGAACCGTCTCACCGTTCTCACCGTCCTGACCGGAGTTTCGCACAATCAATTTTTTTCCGTCGGTGGAAAAACAGACCTGCCCTTTGATTTTGTCCGATTCTTTTCCCGTTTCGGCATCAAAAATGAGAGTGGTATCGCTCTCCCTTTTGTACGCCATCACTTTTTTCCCGTCGTGAGAGAGATGAGCATATTCTTCGATTTTACACAGTTCTTTTCCCGTATCGACAGCAAAAAATCGGGTAAAACCGCGGCTGTCAGGACCGCTGTAACCGATGGAAAACCGCATCTTTTTACCGTCATCGGAAAAATGGATATGGCGAGACATATCTCCTTCGATTTTATACAGTTTTTTTCCTGTGTCGGCATCCAGCATTTCGGCGGGTCTGCGTTCAAATTTTTCCTCTATCCCCGTTCTGCCGCCGGTTATGCTTACTCCCAGGCGAAGTACCAGTATCTTTTTGCTGTCAGGAGAAAATATAAGGGAAGAACTGCTGCCATCCGGTATTTCTTCAATTTTATACAGTTTCTTTCCCGTGTCGGCGGCTAAAATCCAAGCCGCTCTGTCGGCTTTGTAGTATGCCGCTGCCTTTTTGCTGTCGGGCGAAAACATAAGGGAACTTGCCCCTTCGATTTTACACAGTTCTTTTCCCGTTTTTGTATCGACAATATGCTGTGCTTCGCCGCCTCCTGCGTAAGTTACCTGTGCCTTTTTTCCGTCCGGTGCAAAGGAAAAATTGTTGCAATTGAGTTCAAAGCACCCTGCGGGAATCTGTTCCAGTCTCTCCCGCCGTTCATTCTCCGCCAGCCGCTTGTTTTCCGCTTGCCGTTCCTCTGCCGCCTGCCGCGCCCGTTCTACTTCTGCGGGACGGCGTTCTGCTTGTCCGGGAATCATAGGAACCATCATTGGATTGCCCATTCCCATTGGTGGATTTCCCGCTCGTTCCGGTGCAACCTTTGCAAGGTTCCAAATTCGGGCGACACCATCCCTCTTTACCGTAAGCAGCAACTTACCGTCAGGAGAAAGGTCAGCCGAACTCACATTATCAAATTTCCACAAATTTTTTTCCGTTGCGGTCTCCCAAATCTGTACGGAATGTCCATCGCCGCTACCACTCTTCGTAAGTACCCACTTACCGTCAGGAGAAAAGACAGCAGAATGCGCACCGGCATTGACTCTCCACAACTCTTTTGCCGTTGCGGTATCCCAAATCTGAACGACACCCCCGCCGCCCATACGAGCATCACTTACCGTAAGCACCGACTTACCGTCAGGGGCAAAGGCAGCAGAACCCGCTTCGACATTGACTCTCCACAACTCTTTTAGTGCTGCGATATCCCAAATCTGCACGGCGGCATCATCCTGATGGGGGAAAGGTGTCGTAAGCAACCGCTTACTATCAGGAGAAAAGGCGGCAGAACTCGCCCGGACAACGAATGTTTTAATCAACCCCCATCTTGCTGCGGCATTCCAAATCCGAATGGTGCCGTCGGAATCTCCCGTAAGCATCAACTTACCATCAGGAGAAAAGACAGCAGACTTCGCCTTGACATCGAATTTCTGCAACTCTATTGCTGTTGCGGCATTCCAAATCGAAACGCTGGCGGCATCGCCATTTGCTGTAAGCACCAATTTACCATCAGGGGAAAAGGTGGCAGCCTTCGCGTCACCGAATTGCCGCAACTTTTTTCCCGTTACAGCATCCCAAATTTGACCGTGATCCGTCAGCACCCATTTACCGTTAGGGGAAAAGGCAGCAGAATCCAACCCCCAGGACACGTCATCGAGTCTCCGCAATTCTTTTCCCGTTGCGGTCTCCCAAATCCGAATGGTTTCGTCAGAACCTGCCGTCAGCACCCATTTGCCGTCTGGAGAAAAGGCGGCAGAACCTACACTATGAATACGAGGGGCGGCACCTATTACAGACACCTCACGGGGTTTTGCGATGAGGTCAATATATTCATATTCAGGTTCTAAACCTTTTTGCGCCGGTTTGACAGGTTTTTGTGCGTTTTGCGGATCCGCCTGTCCGCCAGCCTCCTCTTGATTTGCCTGTTCTGAAACTTCGGACGTTTTTCTGCCGAACATTGCCCAGGCAACAACGCCGCAGACTGCGAGAACGGCGATACTGCCGATAAGGAATTTGGCGGTGCCGCCTTTTTTGCGTTTCGGCTGTACCTGTACCAAAAACGTCAGTCCCGGAATTTGTCCCGCCAGACCTTGCTGACCGGTTTCGGTCTCCATAATTGTTTCGGGACGAATCCGACCATTGCCCGCAAGAATTTTCACTTGTGTGTCGTTAATAGGTCCCTGCTTCTGTAAGTCGTTGTCGTAGTAATACCAGTTTGCCATTATAGGGTTAAGGCGATGGATTAAGGCGGTGAGGTGAGGGGGAAATTATTCTTTCATTGCAATACCGTCACCGTCTTCGTTGACGGTAACGACTTCGTATAAAATCCAAAGATATGACACGAGAAAGGTAAGGATAAAAAATTCGGGACGCTTAAGCGTCCCGCTCTTGAGTTTTCTTTACTCCTTGCGCAGGTAATCAACCATCTTGCTGGTTGAAATAGCGGTTTCTAAAACAGCGATGAGTGCAACACTCATTACTATCACAAATATCACAACGGGAATAACGAAGGACGGGTCATATAATATCCAATCCTGTACTTTCCCGATGAACTTGTCCGCAGCGGCGAAATCACCGGGCGGTGCCTTGCTGAATTTCTCAAATGCTAGTTCCATCACATCGTTAGACGGTCTGTTCATCATCTTGAATAAATCATAGAGCGTTGAAAGCACGCAGCCCACGAGTATCAACAACTGCGATATGCGAAACAGTGCCGTCTTCCACGTCGAGTTTTCGGCAAATGTCCTGGTAACATCGTACGCTTTGTCGGCGGCTTGACCGAATTGTTGAGAATTGACATTCGGTTTGCTGTCGAACGTATTCTGCGAAGAAAATGGACCGGAAACTTGGGACGGCGGGTCGATGATAGGCGGTTTCGGATCCGGAGTCCAGAGACCGGAAATCTCTCTGGCGAGGACTTGTTTTCCATTTTCGGTTTCGATGGTGGTATCACGCAGGATAGTGCGGTTGCCCGCAAGAACTTTGAGTTGCCTGTCCGTGAGGGGACCCTTTTTTTCGGCGGTGTTGTTGTCGTAATAATACCAGTTTGCCATAGAAGTTGAGGAGGGGGGTTAGGAGTTTAGGAGTAGGTTAATTGTTGGAGGCTTGACGAGGAACGGCAACCATATCACCCGCTGACGGCGGGACGACAAGAAATTTGCGAGGAGAATCCGATTTTACAGGATTCGTCTCTCTCTCTTACACTTACGTGAGGTCAATTTTGCAGCACTTTGCTGCGCTAAACATAGCGCGGACATAGCCGTTCTCCTTTAGGGTTACAATACGGCACTATACCATATATTTTGGGGATTATGACAGATAAACTACACCGTGCAAGGGGGGGGAGAAAACCCCAAACCACTCGGGAGCGTAAAACTTTATCGGGTATTTTTTTTTGCAAATAATTTTTTGCAAATAAGGTTTTCCTTTGTCCGAAACCCTTATTTTCCCTGGTACCCTTAATAGCACAGGTTCCCATTCATTGTTTCCCCTTATTTATAAATTAAGGGAATAAGGGTAAGAGTTTGAAGACGCATTACTATTAAGGGGTCGGAAAATGAAAAATAAGGGTGTGGCGAGTGGTTAGTGACTAGTAATGCGGGGAAATCAGGAAGCGAAAACTAGTCACTATCCACTAGTCACTCATCACCCGTTAACAGCACCCGACAAATTTTTACGCACCCCATTCAGAGCCGCTATCTTGCGATAGCGTCTCTGAACATCATCTCTGAAGTTTCTTGACAAGTCTAATAAAACGGCGTAAAATCGGGAAAGGTTGCAGCGTTTGAACGGTTGCGGAACAAACCTATTCCCTGAATGCAAACACTTTCAATCGCTTTTTCGGCGATTATATCGGTTCTGACAATCGTTTTATGCGGCGTAGTGCTGCGGCGGCTCGCACGGGTCGGGGCTGAATTAGAACACGGACTCGTCCGGCTTGCCATCGACATACTCTTTCCCTGTCTGATTTTCAAACGGGTCATTCAAACCAATGCTTTTAACGACCTGCAAAATCTTTGGCTGCCGCCGCTCATCGGCTTTTCAATGACGGCACTGGGTATCATCATCGGTATTGCTGTAACAAAATTGCCGTCAAATTGGACCGGACTTTATGGTTATAAATCGAAACGGACGTTTGCCGCCTGCATTGCACTGCTGAATTACGGTTATGTGCCGATACCGCTGATTGACGCTTTGTTTCCGGGCGACAGCCGAATGATGGGAGCGTTGTTTCCGATGTTCCTCGGTGCCGAAGCATCAATGTGGACACTAATGCTCTTTACAATGCGGGGCGAATGGGACGCAAAAGCATTACGGAACATTATTAACGGTCCGATTATAGCCATTCTCGTTTCCGTACCGCTTAACGTGCTGTGCTGTCATTCGGCAGTATGCCGGCAGTTTCTCGCACCGGTCTTTGATTTTCTGCTTAATGAGCGTTACGGACCGGTCAATATGATTGGGACGGCAGCGATACCGGTAGCGTTATTGATGATAGGTTTGACGATAAATGAATTGCTTAACGGCGAGGCAGTTCAACAGCGTTTGCGTCAACTTTGGAAGACGGCACTGTGGTCGTGTTTGGTGCGGCTGGTGATAATGCCGGTGCTGATAATATCGTGTGCAGTGTGTTTGCCTTGTACGCTGGAGATTAAACGTGTGATGGTCATTTATGCGGCGATGGCATCGGCAGTCTTTCCGATAGCGTTGTCGAAGTATTGCGGCGGCAGTACAGAGACGGCGTTTGATACGGTGATGAGCAACACGTTATTTGCCTTGTTAACTTCGCCGCTCTGGATTACCGCAGGACTGCATTGGCTCGGTTCGTGAGAAAGACTGACCGAATAAAGCGGTCAGAAGCATAGCAATACTGCCAGAGCGGTTTGTTCGACGGAGCAGGCGCAAAGCAGGACAATTATAACCCCTTGCTATCAGCCGCGTATCTGTTATAATCACCATACTTTTTATTATTGCCGTCTATTATCCGTATCCCGTTTTATGCTGCAAACACTTTTTATCGGCTCGCTTACCGTCTTGTCGGTTTTTATGATTCTGTTGATTCTGATTCAACGGGGGAAAGGCGGCGGTCTCGCTGGTGCGTTCGGCGGTATGGGCGGTCAAAGTGCTTTCGGTACGAAAGCCGGTGATACTTTCACAAAAATTACGGTCGTTACTGCTCTGATTTGGTTTTTTCTTTGTGTCGGAGTTCTCCTGTTTTTGAAAAGCGGCGGGGCTTGGAGCGGCAGCGGCTTCGGTTCCGGCAACAAACAGCCAGCAGCCGCAACAGCGTCACAGGAAACCGGCAGCGGACAATCATCGGCACCGGCGGACAGTCCGACATCAACCGCCCCAACAACCACTCCCGCCGCACCTGTTCCGGCGAATCCGGCTGAACCTGCAAAATACTGAATCTGCAAAATAATACGGGGGAGGAGCGATGGCTGGTATTCCCGGCGGTGTATCCCGCTTTTTCTCTTCATTTATTCCTCTCACCAACTCCGGCAGGCTGTCTCGTTGGTCATACCTGCTGGATAAAGTCAATTCGCTCGAACCAAGGTCGCAATCATTTTCCAACAGCGAACTGCGGAAAGAAAGCCTCTCGCTGCGATATAGGGTAAAAAGCGGCGAACCGCTTGACTCGCTGCTGCCCGAAGCATACGCTTTGGTTCGGGAAGCCGGTCGCCGAACCCTCAATATGCGGCACTTCGATGTCCAAATCCTCGGCGGTATTGCCGTTTTTAACCGCTCTATCGTTGAAATGCAAACCGGCGAAGGCAAAACGCTGACGGCAACGCTGCCTATGTATCTTTATGCGCTGGCAGGAAAAGGCTCTTTGCTCGCAACGGTCAACGATTATCTTGCCAAGCGGGATGCCGAATGGATGGAGCCGATTTACAATGCGCTCGGTATGAAAATCGGTATTGTGCAGGAACGGCAGCCGGACGACCAAAGCCGAAAAGCCTATACCTGCGATGTAACGTATGGAACGGCAAAGGAATTCGGTTTTGATTTTTTGCGGGACAGATTACAGTTACGAAAAATTAAAGAAGGCGAACACGATTTGCTCGGCAGTATGCTCAATCAAAAGGCGGGCGGGGCGGCAAAATCTTCAGACTCCGCTGCCGGCGGACTCCGCAATCCGCATCCGCCGTACTTTGCACTCGTGGACGAAGCCGACAGTATCCTGATTGACGAAGCCAGCACGCCGCTGATCATCAGTGCCGCCCCGACCGAAGAGGAACGGAAACGCGCCGCCTGTTTTTACTGGGCTGCTCAAGTCGCACGCCTCTTTGAAGAAAAAACCGACTACGAATACGACCATAAAAAACGGAAAGTCGGATTAACAAAACAGGGACGTTTGAAAGCCCGCAATCTGGATAAGCCGAAATCGCTCGACGAGACAGGGCTTTTCGATATTTATGAATTCACCGAGCGGGCAATTTTCGTCAATCGGGAATATCATAAAGATGCGCAATATGTTGTCCGCAAAGGTGAAATTGTGATTGTGGACGAGTTCACCGGCAGGCTCGGCGAGGGCAGAAAATGGCGGGACGGAATTCATCAAGCCGTTGAAGCAAAAGAAGGGGTTAAGATTTCGCTCGAAACAGGACAGGCGGCTCGAATTACCGTACAAGATTTCTTTTTACGCTTTGAAAAACTTGCTGGAATGACGGGAACGGCAGCCTCTTCGGCGCGTGAATTGCACAGAGTTTTTCATTGTAAAGTCGTTCCGGTTCCGACGAACTGTCCGCCGCGGCGGGTGCAGTTGAAGACATTGATTTACGGAACGGAAGAAGCAAAGTGGAACGCTATTATGCAGGAAGTGATTAGCGTACATCAGACGGGCAGACCGGTATTGATTGGAACGCGGACTATCGGCAAGTCGGTCGTTTTATCGGAATTGTTACAAAAAGCGGGAGTGCCGCATAATGTTCTCAATGCCCATCAGATAGCACAAGAAGCGGAGATTGTTTCCAAAGCCGGTGAGCGGGGCAAGGTAACCGTATCGACGAATATGGCTGGACGCGGAACGGACATTAAACTGCCCGATGTAATTCGTGAAATCGGCGGTTTGCATGTTATCTGTACAGAAATGCACGAGTCTGCACGCATTGACCGGCAGTTGATAGGACGCTGCGGACGGCAGGGCGACCCGGGAACATACCGGCAATACTTGTCGTTGGAAGACGAGTTGCTGGAAAAGGCGTTTGGACCGAAAAGGGCGAAGCGTTATAAAAAGCAGGGCAAGCGGCAGCAGATGATGTCTTCTTCTTTTGCCCGTCTGTTCCGCCGGGCTCAGCGGAAGGTTGAAACGAAGAGTTACCGTAACAGAAAAATAATGTTATATTACGAAAAGGAGCGTAAAAAAATCCAGCGTTCAATGGGACAAGACCCGTACTTGGACACGCCGCACTAGCACTGTAAGGGGGGAATTCGTGCGCAAGAGCGGGGCTGAACCCCTGCCTCTTTCTTGTTTTTTCAAAAAAAAAGCAAAAAATTCCAGATTTCGCTTGACATTTGTTCGTTGATAGGTTACACTATTTATTGATAGTGGGGGTATTGTGCCTCTGCAAGAAACTACCTTTTGAAAAGGAGAAGTGCCATGTTCACATTCCTGTCACCGCAGCAAAGTGCTGCAAAATTGACCTCACGTAAGTGTAAGAGAGAGAGAGAGA
>JAITOZ010000132.1 GCA_031289675.1 Planctomycetaceae bacterium | reverse complement strand
CGTGTGTCCCGCCACTGACAAACATTCATCGTTCATCCCGCCTGCCAACTTCTTTTGTATTTCATCGCCGATGGAGTACAGTTGCCGCCGGCTTGAACCGGAAATGATGAGAAAATAATCGAACGACTTGGTCAATTCCCGAACGTCGAGAATCACAATGTCGTGTCCGCGGTTTTCTTCTGCCGTTTTTGCAGCGGCAAAAACGCGGTCGAGAACCGGAGGTATTTCGGCAATGTTTTGCTTTTCTGATTTAGCCATTCATTCTCCAAAGTGATTTTTTTTCGAATTATTGTTCAAACGCTCAATTGTTTAACGGTATTCTTGACGGCTATGTTTCTGACGGCATTTCCCGAAGATACTTCTCCACAAACCGCCGGTAATCGTCCGCCGTATCAATTCCGATTGCCGGTTCTGTAATCACGCCGACGTGAATTTCGTAACCGTGATGCAGAACGCGAAGTTGTTCCAAACTTTCCGTACGTTCCGGCGCGGAAGGCGGCAGTTGACTCAAGCGCAGCAGAAAGTCCCGCCGATAAGCATACAATCCGATATGTTGATAAAAAAGCGGCGGTTCCTGCTGCAAATGTTCTTCTTGAATGCCGCCGCGGGGATGAGGTATCACGCTGCGGCTAAAATATAACGCTCTGCCCAGAGCGTCAAACACTGTCTTAACACAGGACGGGTCTTCGAGTTGCTGCCGGCGGCGAATCGGCACTGCCAGCGTTGACATCACTGCCGGCGGATTATCAATAAGCATCTGTACGGCACGGTCAACGGCATCGCCGGAAACTTCGGGTTCGTCGCCTTGTACGTTGACGATTATGTCCGCATCGCATTTTGCCGCAACTTCGGCAATGCGGTCTGTACCGCTGCGGGCATTCGGGTCAGTCATCACCACGTTCCCGCCGAAGGACTTCACTGCATCGTAAATTGCCTGATGGTCGCAGGCGACCATTACCGACACCGGCAATGCGGCTTTGGATGCCGATTCATAAGTATGCTGAATCAGCGGCTTGCCGGTCTGATTCAGCAGCATCTTCTGCGGCAGCCGGGTCGATGCGTATCGGGCTGGGATGATGATAATACTTTTCATCGCGGCAATGTTTTTTCATAAGACATATTCCACAACAGATCAAACGCCATAGTTCCCTGATTCTACGCAGTTTCATTATTTTTGTCAAGTTTTTGTCAAGGAGTTTTTATGGAACGGGGCAAGAAAGCACTCAGATGACGAATGAAAAATAATACCCTTACTTAACTGTCCGGATTTTTTGTACCGCTGCCTCGCACTTGATTTACGATAATGACAGTAATGGTGATTAGATGTTTCCTAAATAGACCGCAGCCGGTCAGGCATTTGTCTATCTATCAAAACATAACGATGCTAGGCAAGAGCCTTGAAAATTACAATACAATGGTATGTTGACGCTTGCAACAAGACGATTGGAGCGTCAGCGTCAACTCGCCCTAACGATTCAACATTCCTCCGCCGCGATTACCGCCGCCCGGCATATAACTGCCCCCCATTCCGCCGCCGGCATTTCCGCCCCGAGTACCGAAACCGCCCGGAGCATTGCCTCCGCCGAAACCTCCGCCCGCCGGCATATTCAAGCCGCCTCCCATTCCTCCCATCCCGTTGCCGCCGAAACCGCCTCCTCCTATGCCGCCTTGACTGCCACCGCGAAACATATTCAAAAACGGATTGCCCGCCGCACCGCTGCCTTGATTGCCGAACATTCCCCCGCTGCCGCCGGTACTGCCGAAACCGCCGAACGGAGAGGAACTCATACCTGTCGACTGCTGTTGTGCCGTAACCTTACTTTCTGTAAAGGTTACCGAAGTACCGAGTGTGTTCGCAATCGTCTGCCGTGCCAAACTCGAATTGATGTTTTTCAATCCTACCGTTTCCACAACCGTCTCCTGTTGAGCGGCAACGGCATCCAGTTCTTCGACAAATATCTTGACTTCCAAGTACAACGATTCCGGTGCGGATACAATCAACGAATTCGACCGGCTGTCCGTGCTGAGCGTCATTACTGCTTCCGTTTCTTTCGGCGTTGAACTTCCGCCGCCCTGATTGCCCATCCGCGCCATTTGCTGCATAATCATTCCCATCTGTCCGCCCGGTCCTTGCGGCATACCGCCTGGCGGCATTCCCATACCGCCGCCGTACATCGGCGGCTGCATCTGTATCTCGTTCATCCCGCGGGCGGGGCTGCGTCCGGCATTATTGTTATTGTTTTGTGTACCTTGTGCGCTGCGTCCCGCCGCGCCTTGTATCCTGTTTGCAAACACCGTTTCAACCGTTTGCAACGCTTCTTCTGCCCGGATATTCTTTAACACTATCAGCCGGGGACGCGGTCTGTTCAAAATGTCGTCCCGCCCCTGTTGGTCAAGTATCGGCAGGAGACGCTCTATTGTTTTGTGGTCAACCGGATTGGCTTGAATCAACAAAGAATTGAGGCGGGCATCAACGACTATCGACACTTGTCCCGTTTTTTCGACAGCGTTTCCCTGCGAAACAAACCGGAGAACGGCAGCCCGCTGTTCGTCCGAAATACCCGCTCCGGCACCGCTGACTCCCTGTGTTTCGGCACTGCTTACACCGAGCAGCGATTGCAGCGTTGATGAGACAACCTCGGCAGTTGAATTTTTCAAGGAATAGACGTGAAGTTCCGTTTTACCGAGTATCGTTTCATCGGAGAGCATCCGTATTAAACCTTCGACCTGATTTAACGCTTCGGTATCATTCGAAGTCAGCATCAAACCAGCCGGCGTTACTGTTACAATGACCGGCTTTTCTTCTTCGTATCGGCAGTTGACAAAGAACACGGTTCCCTGCGGCAGAGCGGTCATAGATTTATCGAACGCCTCGTCAAGCAACTTGTTGATTTTTTCTTCGGTATCATTATCGTTACGGTTATTCTCCGGCGCAACAACTTTAGGCATAATCACTTTGACAGCCGGATTGACTTGCGGCAGAACTTTTTGCAGTTGTTCCAAAATATACGGCGTTGCCGCCGAAGGAATAGCAATCGTCCGTACAGGGGAAGTATCGGTACTTACCGAAACGGTTCCGTCTTCTCCCAGTTTGAGCAGCAAAGCCCTGATTTGCTGAATCTGCGTTAACGTTCCCCGCACAATGATTTGCTGCGCTGCGGTATCGGCTTCCACTATCGGTGCCGATGCATTCGCATTGGCTGCTGTCTGCGTTTTTACTGCCGTATCCAGTGAGGGCGAGGCGGTGGCAAAGAACTTTTTAATCGACTCAACGGCGGAGAGCGGACTGATGCGTTTCAGCGGTATCACATCAATCTGCGGTGTGTTAAGTTGCATCTGCCTAATCGCTTCTTTGACCGTTGCGTGACTCGCCGGTCTGCCGAGAACGGCAATGCCGCCGGTTCGGGCATCCAGCGACAAACGGATTTCCGGCGTGCCGGCAAGTAAGGTTTGTAATACCGCCAATACGGTTACGGGGTCGGCAGAACCTGTATCGTAAGTGTCAAATTGCGGCTGCCCATCCAAACTTCTGTCTTGGGTAAAGGAATCATCAAGCGATTTGATAATGTCTTTGGCACGTTCAATCATATCGCCGCGTCCGGTCATCCAGATGATTTTGCCTGCCGCATCAACGGCTGTCCGCAGCGAGGCATCGCTTTCGTTCACTGCCATCAGTTTCCGCATAATGCCGAGTGCCTCATCGGCTGCCAGATTTTTCGGCTCTACTATGTGAAGTATTCCCGATGCCAACTCGATGGGGTCGTCAATCCGTTTGATAATATCCCGAATCGTCCGCAGCGTTCCGGCTGTTTCTGTTATCACGATTTGCTGCGATGCCGGCATCAACACAAACGTACCCTGCGGACCGAGAAGTTTTTCCGTTTCCGTTTGAATGATGTCCGGCGGCGTGCGGTTCAGGTTAAATACGCATCGGCAAATCTCGTATTTTCCGCGGTCATCTAATTCGTCAGGCGTAATGGGTTCGAGCAGGTTCGGCGGAATACCATCAGGCAAATAAATGACAAAGAGCGATTTTCCCTTGCGCAGCACCGTGAATTCTTTAAACAACAGATACGAATTGAGAACATCAAGACATTCTGACGGGCTGTAATACTGATTATCGGTCAGGTTAAGCGTCCCGGGCGGCAGCCTGTCGGCTTGCAGCGAGAGACCGGCTTGGTCGGCAAACCATTCTATCGCATCTTTCCAAGGGGTGTAACGGAAATTGAAACGGATTTTGTCCGCCGGTTTCTGGACACGATTCTTGTCTTTGGCTGCATCTCCGGCGGTATCTTTGGCGGCTGTATTATCTTTGGCAGCATCCGGTGCCGGAGGTTTGACATCCGCCTCCGCCGGTTTGACAACATCCGCAGCAGCATTTTTTGCGGTATCATTTTTTTCCGCAGCGTTGTCCGGGGTTTTGACCGCGGTATTCTCTTTCACATCAGCACTTTTGACTGATGTATCTTTGACTGCGGCATTATCGGCAGCGGCATTATTGTTATTGCCGCCGTCATTATTTTGCAGCAGCACGCCGAAAAACATAAGCCGGTTGAACGTCCGTAACAGCGATAAACTCTGTTTAACAGGCGAAGCGGTATTGACCGGCGGGTTGGTATTGACGGGCGAGCCTTTCACCGGCGGAGCGGTATTGACCGGCAGAGCAGTATTGACTCCGTTCTTTGCTTCTGCCTCCGCTTTATTCCGAGCTTCTTCGGCTATTTTTTTTGCCTCTGCCTCTTTGCGTAATTCTTCCTGCCGGACAAGTGCCTCTCTCTCCTGACGTTCGATTTCGAATTTCCTTAACGCGATTTGTTCTTGCTCTTTGCGGTATTCCAGTGCCGCTTCGTCGGCTTTTTTTTGCAATTCGGCAGCAACTTCTTCAGGAGTTGATTCACGCACACCGGTATTTTTCTGCGGTACCGGCGGCTTTTTCAGCAATACAGGCGGTTCGACCGTATCTTGTTCGGCAGGTTCGGACTTTTCTACGGACGCTTCACCGCTGCCGACAAACACTGCTTCGCTTGCGTGCTTTTTGCAGCCGGCAGCGAGAAACAACACGGTCAAGAGTAGAGTAACGATAATGCGCATAAAACCACCGCCCCAAAGAGTCATATCACTACTATACCTTTTCGGACAAGGAAAGTCGATAGAATTATATTTTTTGCTATGTACGGATTGTAACGAAAGGGCAGCCAGCCGTCGCTTTCGCCGGGGGTAATGCGGTCGAAATCCGGCAGTTGCCTTGGTTGCGGTTATCGGGACGTATCCGGCCGGCGGCACCGATTTTGTTCAGGCGGGCAGCATCCAACATCCTTCATTTTGCGGTCAGGTTCGATGCGTCCCTTTATTTGCGGGGACTTTTTACCGGGAGGCGTGTCGGCAATGTTTTGGTATGTCGTCCAGCGTTAACGTTTCATAAAACGTGTATTTTTCGATAAGACCAAAAAATCGGTCTCGCAACCGCTTGGTAAGACGGTCAAAAACAATGAAAAGAGGCGGATGCAATCGTCTCCGCCTCTTTTTCATTCCTTCTTTTACTCGTCGCACACCAGCCGGATGCCGACGTTGTACACCGGCTGCCACGCTTCGTATGCACGGCGAATGCCGCTGCGGGACCACTGCGGACGGTCACGCCAACTGCCGCCGCGAACTGTCTTACGAAGCAGCACATCATTCGCCGAATCACGATACGGATAAGGACGGTAATCCGAACCCGTCCACTCCGCTACACTCCCGTGCATATCATACAAACCCCAGGGATTCGGCAAATACCCGCCGACTCCCTGCGCTATCATATTCCCGTCATTAAAATTCGACCGCGGAATAAAAGCCTCTATGTCCGGCGGATTCTGTATCGGCTGCGGATTCACTCCCCGAACAACAAACAACTTCGTACTAATGTCCGACAAGTTCTCGTACTTGCCGAAGTCCGAATCAACGCCGCCGAACCAAAACGGTGCTGCACTGCCCGCACGAGCCGCCCATTCCCATTCCGCCTCTGTCGGCAGACGGAATTTTTTACCCGTCTTGCCGCTCAACCAAACGCAAAACTCCTTCGCCTTGTTCCAGTTCACCCGTATCACCGGCTGCTGCGGATTGTTCGCCGGATAACCCGGCAAAGTGTGGTCCTTGTGCCACTGGTCAATAAAACGGCTGTCGTGTTCCGGGTCAAAGAGATTGTACAGCGCATTCGTTACTTCCGTTGTTGCCATCCAGAACGGCTTCTTAATCACTGCCGGACTTCGCGGCAACTCATCGGCAAAACCGCCTTCGTCTCCCATAACAAATTCCCCTGCCGGTATCCAAACCAAATCAAACGCAACATCATCTGTAACGTTAACCGGCTGTTTGGATCGAGTCTGCATCTTCTTCGCCGCCGATTCATCGAACGGGAAACCTTTGACTGCCGGTGCCGCATAATTAAGCGTTACCTTCGGCGGCTGGATAAATTCAATGTTCTGCGGCAGCGGCACATCTTTATACGCATCGGCTTCGGGATTGAAATCGATGCCCGCATACAAGTTCCGCAACTCTGCCGCCCGCTTTGCCGTACCGCTGACGTTTTTGCGGTTCATCCGTTCGGCAATCTCAATCCAGGTTCCGAAATACGGCACATTCAGGTCAACCCAAGTGTAAAGTTTCCGCATCGAATCGGCATCCATTTTGACTCCGTAATGCCCCTTTTCAAGCATCTGAAACAGTTCGCTCGTTGACGTATGATACTCCATCGGCGGATACATATGGTAGTCGCCTTCCGGTCCCGGGCGGCGGACAAAGCGGTGCAAAGCGTGATACGATTTCGAGAAACCGCCCTGTCCCGGCGAAGTATCCGCAAAATTCGGACGCAACTCCTGTCCTTCGGCTCCCTTATGACAACCGGCACAATATCTGTCTAACACCGGCTGCACTTCATATTTGTACGAAAACGGTCTTTCCGGTCCGAGGAACGGTTCGATGACGGACGGACGCTTGCGTGCTGCCGCCCCGTTGCGGTTCGGCGATGCCGTATTCTGCGAATCGTGACAGCCGTTGCACGACTGATTTTCGCCCGGCATTCCGACAAACCAAGTCCGCATCAACTGTACAGCACTGCCGTTTGCGTCCAGCGGCTGAATCGCCAGCGGCGTATTTGCCGGTATCACAAAAGATGCGCTGCCGTCTTCATACACCGGTACTTCACCGAGAATCCGCCGGGCATCCCAGCAACTTTCCATACCAAAATAATTATGACTCCCGATGCCGCGGTAGCCGTAATTGAACGCAAAGACACGGAACTTCTTCACCGTTCCTTTCGGCACGTCTTTCAAACCGTTGCCGAAATAAACATCTGTTACAAAAACGTTGGAATCCTTGCGTGCAGCATCAACCCGGTTCTGCTGTGCCGCCGGATGCGGACGCTTGATAACCGGTGTTGCTTCAAACAAACCGTAACCCGGTTCGCTCCGCAGTTCCAGCATATTGTCAAACGTATCAACCAGATACAGCGACCAGGGCGTTCCCGGCGCAAGACTTGCCGATACAATCAGGTAATTTTCGTCAAGCGGTGCCGGAAAAAGAAACTTGGGCCACGACCCGTCAACAAGCGTATCCTTAATTTTCGCCTCAACCGGCTGTCCGTAACCCGGTATCCGCTGAATCACGCCCTGCGTTTCCTGCCGACCTTTTTCAATGTCGAACAGCACGAGTTCGCCCATTCGGGAAACACCGTGATGCCCTGATACGATTGCCGCAAATTTGGTCGATGAACCCGGTATATTTCTGGCGTAAAACAGACTGTTGGGCCAAAACGAATTGCTCCCGTAATACTCGACCTGATTCGTTCCGTCCGGGTTCATATGAAACAGCAGCCGGGTAAAATAATGCGGCGTATCAATGTATTCCCAGCGCAGATACAAAATCCGTCCGTTCGGCAAACAAACCGGACACCAATCCTGGTCTTGCTCAAAGGTTAACTGCCGCACGGTTTTGCCGTCCGTTTCCAGCCGGTAAATGTTGCCGACGGTACTGCTGCCGTCAATACACGGCACTCCCATCATATTGGCAGTCGAGATAAAAAGCGTTGCCCCGTCCGGCGAATAACAGCCTTCGACATTATCAACATCGTTGCCCGGCGAAACCGTTATCTGTTTCAAACCGCCTTCGCCGTCAAGTTTCAATTCGTGTACCTGCCAGGTTCTATCCTGACTGTTTAATGCCGTTACCAACATTTTGTCCGCGTCCCAATGCAGACTCACATCGCCGACAAACGAATTGTTCGGGTTCTCGATAATCGTTTTCGCTTCTCCCTGTGCATCACGGGGATTCACCGTAGCCAAAGCGTTGCCGTAGTGTCCTTTTCCCCGTGCCGCATTGGAAATCCAGTTATTCGTTAAGCCTGCATTCTGCGCCCGGCGGAAAAGCAGCTTCTCAAACTTCATCAGCGGATTGGCAAGCAGCGCTTCCCGCCGAAAAACATTAAAACGTTTAACAACGTCCAGATACTTTTCCTGTTCCGTTTCGCCCTGCGTTGATGCCGTATTTAATTCGTTCAACAGTTGTTCGTAACGCACCAGATACTTTTGCGAATCGTATTCTGCCGGAAATTTGCGTCCCAAATCCTCGATGGCTAGTTTCAGCGAGTTCGGATTATTGAGGAACCGCAGAACATCGCTGCCGAATTGATTCGTCAGTTTCCGGTTGAAATCGGCTCTTGCGGCGGCGGCAAACCAATCTTGTCTTTCTTTTTCGCCGGCAAAAAGTGCCGGGTCGTTCACATCGCCGATGACCTGCAATTCGACGTAGGCAGACCAGCCGTTCGATTGATTGTTCGCTGCTTTGGCTGCTCCGCCGGCATTGGACGGATAGGTGTGCCAAAGTTTGAATTCAATCCAGTCGTATTTGCCGTCTCCGAGCGGTTTTCCGCTTTCGTTGACGATGCGTGTCAAAAAGCCTCCGCCGTTATTTCCGAGGATTTTATCGCCGGAGGTGAAAGCCGCTTCGGCGGGAAACTCTGCTTTGCCGTTAGCGAGCCGGATTTCAAAGTCTTGATTGGATCTGCTGTCGCCGTTGGCGGTATAGAGTCGAATTTCCTGAATGGGCCGCGGTTTTCCGAGATAGTAGCGTATGACGGAAGGTTTGCCGTCCACGGTCACGCGTCCATTTCCGCCGAAATCGCCGGCATCGCCGTCAATGAGCAAATCGCTTGCCCCGACACCGGTTGCCTGTACCAATTTTGCGCCGGGAAAGACGAGCAGATTGAGAGTTTTGTAGAGACGGATAGTTTCCGTCATTTTACTGAATTCCTGGGCGTTCCAGGACTCGTGTTTGAGAGTAACTTGTGCATTGAGAGGCGGACAAAGCAGCACAGCAACAATCAGCGAAGCGAAAGTCAAGCGTGTCATTAGGTATTTCTCCTGTATCGGTTATGTCTTTCCGGTAATTATACCGCAACGGCAAGTGCAAGACAAGTCAAGTCAAGTCAAGTTATAACATTCTACTATTGGTTATTTTATTGTATTTTTTGATTTTTCAAGAGGGTGTTGGTAATGGGTTGTCCGAAATGCGGCAGCGGGCATCACACGAAAGACGGAATCGTTCACAGACACCAAAGGTATTAGACTTGTTCCCTAAGCGTTTTTTCAATCGCGAAGGAGCGAAGACCGCAGAGTTTTTTCTATGTTTTTTTTCTATTCTTCGTTTTCTTCGCGCCTTCGCGATTATAATTTCCCTTTTTCATCTTGAGATACAGTAAACGCCGGCAGGTTGTGGAACAAGTCTATTTATGCAAAGATTGCCGATACCATTACACGGTTGTGCAAAAGTCCAATGTCAAATCCGAAGAGACACACCGGTTGGCACAAAAGATGTATCTCGAAGGTATTGGCTTCCGCAGCATCGGACGAGTGCCAGACATCGGTTACGGAACGGTTTTTCAATGGATTAAAAAAGCCGGCAAAGCCGCATCGCCGATCCCGAAAACAGAAGATGTTCAAGTGATGGAACCCGATGAAAAGCACATTGTTTTGCAGCACAAAATAGAGTTTGCAGGTCGCGAGGCGGAGAGTTAAGCCTCCGTCTCTTTTTTAGACAACGGCTAAAACCGTTTTGACAACGTCGTCGGGCGTGATATTCTCCGCTTGTCCTTCAAAGTTCAGAATAATGCGGTGGCGGAATATCATCGGAGCAAGCAATTTCATATCTTCACGCGAAACATTGAAGCGTCCATCGAGAACAGCGTTAATCTTTGCACCTAACAATAACGCCTGTGCTGCTCTGGGACTCACACCGAAGCGGACATAACGTTTTACATAATCTGACGTTTTGCTGCCTAATACGCTGCCGCCTTCGGGGTGCGTTGCGATACATAAATCGACAGCATAACGCTTAATTTCTTCAGCAACCGGTACTTCCCTTGATAAGCGTCCGAAGGCGAGAATGTCCTGCGCCGAAAGTACCGCTTTGACCGCATAACATTCTGTTGCCGTCGTTCGGTCAAGTATTGTCATCAGTTCTTCGGACTTTGGAAACGGCACGAGAATTTTCGCAAAAAAACGGTCAAGTTGCGCCTCCGGCAGCGGATACGTTCCTTCCATTTCTAACGGATTCTGCGTTGCCAGAACGAAAAAGAAGTTGCCGAGTTTGTGCGTTGTTCCGTTGACGGTAACGGAATGTTCCTGCATGGCTTCAAGGAGAGCGGACTGCGTTTTCGGTGTTGCCCGATTGATTTCATCTGCCAGAATGATGCCGGCAAATACGGGACCAGGCTGAAATTCAAACCGCCGGCTGCCGCCGGTCGGACTGTCGGCAAAAGCGAGAATGTTCGTGCCGGTGATGTCGGCAGGCATTAAGTCCGGCGTGAATTGGATACGGCTGAACGTGCTGCTGACGGCTTCGGCAAGCGTTTTGACGAGCAGCGTTTTACCAAGACCGGGAACGCCTTCGAGCAAAACGTGTCCGCCAGCAGTCATCGCAATAATGACGGAACGTATCACGTCCCGCTGACCAGCAATAATGCAGCCGATTTCGTGTTCGAGGGCTTCGATTCCGCTGCGGAATTGTTCGAGTTGCTGCCGGATGTCTGACAAGGTAAATTAGCCGCTGCGTAACTGTTGCATTTTTTAACAGCGATTACTACATTAGAGCCTTCCGTGAGATGTTTGTCAAGGGTATTATTTGTTCGCCGTTATCAATCCTCTCCGCTTATCCCCGCATTGGTTCTTTTGATTTGCGGATAATTTCGGACGGATTTTGCAGCCGGTACAGGATTTCCAGAAGCAAACGCTCTTCCATCGCCGTATCCCGCTCAATGATGAACCAGCCGGACGCATCGGTATTGACATCAACTTCTTTGGAAAATTGACTAACATCTTCCTTGAACCGCAAACTGGCAGTGCCGCTTTGCGATTGCAGCGTCCGGTCGTTGTCCTCTAATTCTTTGAAAACTTTGACTTCAATGGTGTATCCGCCGGTTTCCGGTACGGCGTGGACTTCAACGCGGCGGCGTATCGTTTGCAGGGTACAGTGCATCCGTTCCTGAAAGTCGGCGGAGTCGGCGTGCCAAAGTTCCGGCAGCGAAGCCCCTATTTTCGGTTTCGTTTCGATATGCCCCTCGGTCAAAACGTTTCCATAAAGACGAATCGGCATTTCACGGGCAATTTCAAAATGTGAATCAACGACATCGACGAGAACCGCCCAAAGGAATGTGTGGTCGTAGGCTTCAACGAATACCGGATTATCAGCACTCGTTTCGTTCCATTGCCACGAGAATTGTTTGGCAGAAAACGGCTGATATGAAGCACATCCGAAGAGCGACAACGAAATGACTCCGAGTGTGATGAACGTCAACCGATTGGTGCGCCGCAGTATCCGCATTGTGCGCAGTTTCTAAAAAAAGCCGGTTCATTGCAAGAGGAGTTTTTTGACCCTCATTTTTGAATTTTTCATTATTTTCAGATTTTTTTTTAATTTTTTTGTTTTTTTCCGAAAAAACTCTTGACAATTCGATGCAATAACGGCAAGATACTACAAAACAAGGGATACGGCGGACATCGTTTCCGTTCCGCTCTTGAAAATAGGTATTTGCAGAGGGATATATTTTCGGCAATCAAGGTGACTGCCGATCCTGATGCTTTTCAATTCGTTCGGTAACCGAACAAAACAGGGAGGATTTTTTATGGCTAAAGCAGCCGACGCAAAGAAACCGCTGACCAAGACCGAAATCGTGGCCAAACTCGTGGAAACGACCGGTGCCGCCAAGAAGGATGTCGTCGCCGTCATCGACAATCTTTCCGATCTGATTAAGATCAGCATCGGAAAGAAAGGAGCGGGCGAGTTCACACTGCCCGGTGTCCTGAAAGTCTACAAGCAGCACGTCAAGGCAAAGCCGGCGCAAAAGGGTGTCAAGAACCCGCTGACGGGTGTAGTGTCGGACCGTCCGGCAAAACCGGCGCACGACCGGGTCAAAGTCAAACCGCTCAAGAGTTTGAAAGATTCTATTTAGGGTGCGGAACAGATTCCGGCTTGGATTTGTTTTGGAAGAACAGGCTGTAGAGGGGATTTTTGCAGCGGGTTGCGGGTAACGTGCGGCGGGTCAACGCGGGGATAAAAAACCGACTCTCGCCGCTCAATAGCCGTTCGACTTTTTTGTGAAGCAGATTCAAGCCGGAAACAGTATAACTCTTACCGCCGCCTTCGGTTGCGCCGTTTGAGAAGGTACAAGCCGGCAAGAGAATAAAAGCACAAATCGAAATTTTACCGAACGTTTCGTTCGGCTTCTTTTCTGTTTCAGCCGGCTGTAAGTCGGGATTCCGAATCGGACAGCGTCCAACCAACAGCGGGGCGTAGTGCGGTCCGCCCGCGGCATCGTAAATCTAAAGTCTATACCCTACTGCTGCAACCGCATCGCTGACGGAAAAATAATCAAAACAATAACACAAAATAACGGGAAACGGAGGTGCAGGAAGTAAATTGATAATGGAGAATTGATGATTCGTCCGCCCGCGTTCCAGCCACCGATAGGCGGCACAGCATCATAACACCCTTACGATGACAAACGCAATCGTGTAATCATCTACTCATTACGCTTCCCGCTAGGTCAGATGATTGTGTCTAAAATCTTGCTGTACTCTTCAGGAGAACGTCCGCCGTCTTCGACCGACATCCAGCCGTTGTAATTGATGTCCGAGAGTGTCCGCCGTACCGACTGCCAATCAATCGAAGACTCGTCAATTTTTGACCAGTTGCCGGGACCGCCGCCGAGTTTGCCCTTCACCTCGTTCACCTTGAAACCTTTAATGTGCAGTTTGAAGAGACTCTCTCCGCCCAGTGCTTTGAGCCACTCCTCCGGTTTCGCATACAAGGTATGATTACCCAAGTCGAAGTAACTGCCGACCCAGGGGGTCGTAAAAAACCGGCACAGCGCAGCGTAAAACTTCGGTGTTGACCAGAGATTGTTCCACACGTTTTCGATGCCGATACGCACTCCTTCGTAAGCGGCGGCGGGCAACAAGGCTTCAACGGCTCGGAGTGTTGCCTCCGTCGCCGCATTTTGTGCTGCAATATACTCGGCGTACGGCGCATTATTGCCGTCAACAACGGACTTCACTTTGAGCGTTGCGGCATCAAAATCAATGTCGAAGTCCCAAGCCGCCGGCATCGGCATCGCACCGTCGGGAACGCCTTTTGCAGGATTCGGAAATTTGCCGATTTTGCACGGAACCCAAAGAACCGTATCGGCACCGTAAGCGGCGGCCGACTTCAAAGCGGTTTTGACCGACTCAACGTCTTTACCGAACGAGTCCGGCTGATTCACGTTCGTCCAAGCCCGCATCACGCTGTGGATACGCAAGCCGTGCTTCTCGGCAATTTGCCTGCCCGCCGCCGTTTCGCTTGCCGGAGCGTTCCATTTTGTTACTTCGATACCGTCATAACCGGCTTTTTTGTAACGCTCGCAGACATCATCGGTCGGAAATCCGATGATTTGGGCTTTATAGATTTTGCCCCGCACGGAGTTGTGTTCACTGCCTTGGACGGCGGAGTGATTGACTAACGAAAGAGACGCAACTGCCGCAGCGGTTGCAGAGAGAAATTCACGTCGTTTCATTGGTTTCATTTATCTTGACAAGGGGTAAGGAATGACGTATTATACAATACAGTGGGAAACGGAAAAGGGCTAGTGAATTGATAATTACAGCATTACAGCAGAGTAAGATAAGATAAATGGCAACAGAGAATAAAAAAAAATATAGACCGGCGGCAACACGTTGGCACGCAGCCCAAGAGTCGGACGAAATGGTTTTTGCGGTTTGTGACCGTTACTTTAATCAGTTAGGCGAGTCGTCCAATGCGATTGCATTAGGGACACGTACCCGCGGGGCAGCGTCCGCCGTAGCAAAATGGCTCCGCAGCGAAGGACGTGCCGACATCACGCGGGAAAAAATATATCCGCTGTTCTGGGAAGCGTGTGCTCGGGGCTTTTTGCTGTTACAGCCGCCGCCGGAACATCATCTCGAAGATAAACTGGTCAGCCGTTTTTTCTTGCAGCGTCACTCGGGCAAAATAACCGTCGTGAATGTCCGCGGTGAAACGGCAGCACAGCACGTTACAAACCGAGCCGCCGATAAAATTGTCGAGTTAATTGACCGTGTTTGGAAAGACAAGCAGCAGAAATATCCGAACGAGCCGGAAAAACACGTTGTTCATCTGGGAATGGGGGCGGGGTTTGCCACGATGCTGGTTGCGAAGCGGCTTGCTTACAAAATCCGCAGCGGCGGAGAAATACCGCAACTGATTCTCCACGCTATTTCCGCCGGCGGCTTTTTGCCTGATGAACCGCATAAGTCGCCGTCAACGTATTTTTCGTATTTCGACCCGACACTCCTCAACATTAAGTTTGTTGCTCTGTTTGCAGCAACGGTTGTCGGCAACGAAGATTACGAAAAGCAAAAAGAAAATCCGGCAGTCCGCTATTCGTTTGCACAACGCGACCGGATTGACATTATCGTAACATCATTAGCGTCTGCCAATCACGTTCACGGACTCCTGGGGCATTATCTGGAACATTTGATTCAGCAGGAACTGCTTCCGCCGGATTCGCTGACAAAAATGCGAAAAGCGGGCTGGGTCGGCGATGTGCAGTTCCGTCCGTATACAGCAAATGGACCGCTGCGGGATGTTTGTCCGGTTCGGGCCGTTACGCTTTTCGAGTTGGACGAACTCGTTGCGATGGCGAAAGATGCCGACAACGGCAAGTATGTGGTGCTTGTTGCCGGTCCGTGCGGCGAGTGCGGCGAAACGAAGCAGCGGGCGTTGCGCCCGCTGTTGGACAATCCGAAACTGCGGCTCTGGACGCACCTAATTACCGATACCCAAACAGCCAAAGATTTGCTGGACATATAAAAGACGGCATAAAATAAGGGGCAGGGAATTTGCCCCTTATTTTATGTTGTCTTTTTTTTCTCTATGCGATAGACTTAGGAGTCCCGTCAATTAAAAGTCCAGTTCATCAAATGAAGTTGCTTTTATCAGGAAACGAGGCGATTGCACGCGGTGCCTACGAAGCCGGTATCACCCTTGCCGCCGGCTACCCCGGCACGCCGTCAACGGAAGTCCTCGAAAATGTCAGCGAAAAATATAAAGACAGCATTTATGCTGAATGGTCGCCGAACGAAAAAGTTGCTTTTGAAGTCGCTGCCGGTGCTTGTTTTTCCGGTGCCAGAGTGATAACAACGATGAAGCACGTCGGTTTGAATGTCGCCGCCGACCCGCTGATGACGCTGGCATACATCGGAACTGTCGGCGGTTTCGTTGCCGTCGTTGCCGATGACCCCGGTATGCACTCTTCGCAGAACGAACAAGATACCCGGCATTATGCCCGATTCGCAAAAATCCCGATTCTTGAACCAAGCGATTCACAGGAAGCGAAAGACTTTATCAAACTCGGTATTCAGATTTCAGAAGAGTATAACACGCCGGTTATTTTACGTACAACAACCCGTGTTGCTCACAGCCGGTCGCTGGTGTCCGTTGCAGACCGGCAGGAATCCGGCAAACCGGTTGTTTTCGAGAAAAATCCGCAGCGTTTCGTTCCGATACCGGCTTGGGCAAGACAGATGCGTCTGAAAGTCGAAGAGCGGTTAAAGAAACTTGCCGCCGCCGCGAAAATATGTCCGGCAAACAAGGTTGCTTGGAACAATAAAAAATGCGGCATTATCACGTCCGGTATTGCCTATCAATACGTTCGGGAAGTATTTCCCGACGTGTCCGTGTTGAAAATCGGGATGCCGTTTCCGTTTCCCGATGAATTGATAAGGGACTTCGCCGCTCAAGTCGAAAAGATTTTGATTGTCGAAGAGTTGGAAGACTTTTTGGAAGAACACATCAAGGCACTTGGTATCCAATGCGAAGGCAAATCGGTGATTCCGAACATCGGCGAACTTTCGCCGGATGTGTTAGATAAATTGAAATTTGAAAATGGAAAATGGAAAACGGAAAATTCGGAAACGAACTATTCTCCGTCCTCCATTCTCCCTTCTCAACTAAATCTGCCGGTGCGTCCTCCGGTTTTGTGTCCGGGCTGTCCTCATCGGGGGATATTTTACGCTTTGGGACGATTGGACGTTGTCGTTACCGGCGACATCGGTTGTTACAGTCTCGGTGTTGCTCCGCCGCTTTCGCGGTTGGATACGATTCTCTGTATGGGCGGCGGCGTGTCCGTTGCACACGGTATTGACAAGGCGCAGCGGCATAATACGGACAAGCAAAAAGTTGTCGGTATTGTCGGCGATTCGACTTTTTTTCACAGCGGTATTACCGGTCTTCTTGATGTTGCTTACAACAAAGGTTCTTCGACCATCATCGTTGTTGATAACCGGATAACGGCGATGACGGGACATCAGGACAATCCGGGTTCAGGACGGACTTTGATGGGCGAAGCAACGGGCGAGGCATCGATTGAGGAAATCGGTAAGGCTTGCGGCATTAAAAACATACGGACGATTCAGCCGCGTGATATTAAGACGGCAGTTGCGGTGCTGAAAGAGGCAACGGAATCGCCGGAGCCGTGGCTCATTGTGTCGAAGGCACCGTGTCCGCTGCATTTGCGCAAGCCGGTCGGTCCTGTGCAGTATATTGAGGACGCTGCGTGTAAGGCTTGCGGAGCGTGTTTAAAACTCGGCTGTCCGGCATTGGAAAAGCAATCGACCGGCAAGGTTCGGGTCAACACACTGTTATGCGCCGGCTGCGAAATGTGCAAAACCGTCTGTCCCGCCAAAGCGGTCGGCAATGCCTAAAAATGCTATGTTCAAACAACTGCGGTTAAAACCGCTATAACGAATGTCAGAAATTCTCGTTACAAAAATACAAACTGCCCGGCAGAAGATATTTGAACAATTATCGCAAGTCATCGTTGGTCAAACGGATGTCATTGACGAACTGCTCATTTCTGTTTTTGCGAAAGGACATTGCCTTCTCGAAGGTGTTCCAGGATTAGCAAAAACGCTGATGATAAGCACCCTTGCACGGACGCTTAATCTCCGCTTCAGCCGAATTCAATTTACCCCCGACCTGATGCCCGCCGACATCACCGGCATCGACATCATCGAAGAGAACCGCAGCACCGGCAGCCGGGAATACCGCTTTCTTGACGGACCCCTGTTTGCCAATATGATTCTGGCGGACGAAATCAACCGGACTCCGCCGAAGACGCAATCTGCCCTTTTGGAAGCGATGCAGGAACAAACGGTTACGGTCGGACGCAACCGGCATCTGCTGCCCGAACCCTTTTTCGTGCTGGCAACGCAAAATCCGATAGAGCAAGAGGGAACGTATCCGCTGCCGGAAGCACAGCAAGACCGGTTTATGTTTAAGGTGTTCGTCCGATATCCGTCTTTTGACGAGGAGTTTGAAATTGTCCGCAAGACAACTTCGATGCAGGATGCCGTCATTGAGCCGGTTTTAGAAGCCGCCGAAATCACGGAATTACAAAAAATAGTCCGTAATGTTCCGGTCAGCGATGCGGTTACCCGTTATGCTTTGTCGCTGGTTCGCCAGACCCGAACGGACGAAATAGACGGCATACCGGACTTTGTGAAACAATATATTGCTTGGGGGGCGGGACCGCGTGCGGTTCAGTACCTTATTCTCGGCGGTAAAGCGCGGGCTTTGTTGAACGGCAGACCGCACGTAACGGTCGAAGATATTAAAATGCTGGTCAAACCTGTCTTGCGGCATCGCCTTGTACTGAATTATTTTGCGGAAAGCGAAAATAAGACGGCAGACGATTTAATTGACAAACTCATTGAGGCAACGCCGGTCAACGAAAACGATTTGCTGAGCGACCCGAGATTCAAAAGTTTGTTTCAAAGAGTAAGTAAAAAGGCGTAATAGACTTCGATGACATTCTTCCTCTCAAAAACGCAATCAATTTTAGTTGTGGCTGCGCTTTTGGTTGCGGTTCGTTGCGCCCCGCATATATTCTACTGACGGTGGTTAAACGTGACTGATTCCTACCAAACGACAATGCGTTACGCTGCCGCTGCCTTTTTACTGGTTTTTTCCGCCACTCTGCTGCCTTGTTTGGGACAGACATTTTATCTGCCCGGCACGGAAATTTACGCTCTGCGTTTTTTTCGCACATTATTGGCACTGATTGCCGGCAGCGGTCTCGCTCTGTGCGGTCTTGTATTTCAGGCAATGTTCCGCAACCCGCTGGCAACACCTTACACACTCGGCGTGGCAAGCGGTGCCGCCTTCGGTGCCGCTGTGTGTCTGCAAAGTGCCGTCCGTTTGGGATTGCCGATAATGATACCGACGTTGTTGACATTGTCCCTGCCGGCAGTGACCTTCGGGGCTTTTGCCGGTGCGGTTCTGGCGATGGGAATTGTTTTTGCTCTGTCGCAGTACAAAGATGCTTCATCGGAACAAATGCTCCTTGCCGGCGTTGCCGTCAATTTTTTCTTTTCGAGTATGATTGTTTTGTTACAATATCTTTCGGCACCGCACGATGCGTTTCAGATTCTCCGCTGGACGATGGGAGGCGTACAAAACGCTGCCGCACGGGACTGTATTCTGCTTGCGCCGATGGTGCTTGCCTTGTTCGGATTTCTTCTCTTCCAGAGCAGAACGCTTGATGTTTTTGTAACAGGACAGGAGCGGGCAATATCACTGGGAGTCAACGTTGTGCGTTTCCGAATGCTGCTCTTTTTTCTCACGTCATTGACAGTCGGCGGGATTGTTTCGGTAACAGGTCCCGTTGGTTTTGTCGGTTTGATGGTTCCGCATATTTCCCGCTTGGTCTTTGGAGCGGGACATTACCGCTTGATACCGATGACAGCGTTGCTTGGAGCGGTATTCCTTGCCGTTTGCGACACGTTGGGACGCTGGATATTTTATCCGGCAGAATTACCGGTCGGCATAATTACGAGTTTGCTCGGCGGTCCGTTCTTTCTCTGGCTGCTTCGCCGCAGCGGACATTAGGTTGGATTCTCCCTGTCAGCCGGTGCTGCCGGTCTATAAATTTATCTTATCGTACACCTGCCGATATGTAACTCCAAAGACCTCCCGCACGATTTCGTCCAGCACTTCGTTCTCCGCATTGATGTGCAGCGTGTATTGCCGGTATGTTAATTCTTCATCGGGAAACAATTCCTGCGGTGCTGAAAACGAGTTAATTTCGTAACATTTCATCTGCTCTGTTACGCCCGAAAATGTTTTGCCGTAATTCGTGAAACGTAAAAAATTTTCCGCAGCCATCGCTGTATTCATTGAAACATACTCCAACTCCGTTTCGTCTTTCAATGCCGGTACATCGGGAATATGAAAAGTCCAAAGCGTTAAAAGACCGCTGCGGAACTCGACCGAACCAATGACAGCGGCAGCATTGTTATAGCGGACAGAAAGTTGACACCGTTTGGCTCCGTCGGCAATAAAAAGCAGTTTATCCGGCAAGTGCCGGATGCGGTGATGCGGCGAAGAACCTAAAAAATCTAACCGGTAGGGAAACCTGTCCGACTCTTCGGTGTCCTGCATTAACGGAACGATAAGAACCGTATGGTCGGTTGCGTTGAACATTCCTCTCATTCGGCTCGACAGTACCGTGTCATCGTTTGAACGGACGGCATTGTGAGAAACGAATCCGACCGAAAGTACGTCCGGTACTTCCAGCACGCGCGCAATGTGCGTACCGAAAACGGTCTCAATGTCTGTTTCGTCAAGCAGCGAAATCGTTCGAGATAAGTGAAACTGCGCCGCCTTGCCGTTTGCGTCTGTTGCGGTGATGCTGCTTTTTAAGACGGCTTCGTCAGAAGAATCGTTTTCGACTTCAAAAGAAACGCCTGCCGGTGTCATTGTCCACGCATCTTCGCCGCCGAAATTACAGAGTACCTTGTTTTGAGAGTTGCGGTTGATTTCCGGTACGTTAATGAAACCGAAACCTTGACTTTCAAACCCGTCGCAGCAACTTGTCATTATCCGTCCGTTCCATTGGGGACAAACGGCAACGTGTCCGCCGGAGCGGTTACTCAATTCAACCGTTGCCGTCTGCTTGGTCAGATAGGACAATGCTGTTTTGTAGGACATCTGTTTAGGATATATTACCTGCTGTCCGCAAAATTACAAGTCTTGGCGCAAATGAAAAAGCGGACGCGGTCATTTACCGTTCCCGCCAGCCGCTATTTTTTCGACCGCTTCGAGTATAATAGAAGAATGAACGCTGTCAAGATTAAAGCGCATCCCAGTGTGACCAAAACAGTGCGGGTAACACTGCTGATACCGCCGGAAGGGAGAGGATAAATCTCTTCGTCAGATTTCTTTTTTTCACCCGGCACTATTTTAACAAGCCACGGTAACTTATCCAATTCATATCCGTTTTCCGCAAGCGAAACAGTTCCCTTGGAAACGGCACGAGAGTCGGTATCTGTCCACGTGTGCGTTTGACCATTGTTTTTTGCTATGATTTCCTTCCATTCTTCCAGTGTATATTTCCGCCCCGGCTCAAACAAAGGCTTGTTGGGAGGCATATCAAGAACCAATGCGCTTTCGGAATGTCAATCGCAAACTCCTCATCGGAAACGGGTATGTTCAGACGCAGCGCATCGGGAACGAGACGAAACTCCATTGCCGACTCAATGTGATACCGGGGATAGTATAAACCGGTATTTTTCTCTGCAAAATAATCGCCCGATTTTGCTTCACCCGTTATTTTCCCAAATTGGTCTTTCGCACACATATAGGGACAAAGATAACCCCGGTCAACATCAATATGATACGTTGCGATAAGATGACCGTCAATTTTGACTTCAATAATTTTCGCCGAAGCGTTCCCGTCATAAGTTGTCTCGCCGACAACAGAACAGGAAAAAGGCAGTGCCAGTTTCTCTCTCATCGCCTTAAACTCTTTGACAATATCATCTGAAAAGGGAAAACCCTGCTTTTCGATGATAAGAGAAAATAACCTCGAAACCAATGTATTCAATCCAAGCCGTATTCTGCCGAATTGTTGAAATTTCGGTATCCAGCAATACTCCGCCTCACCTTGTTTTCTCGTCAACAAAGTCTGATTGGGGTCCCATTCAAAAGCCATATAGGAACAGGGTCTTACGAGAGTACCCACCGAAGGTATCCCTGATGAAGGTATCCCCATTGAAATGGTTCGTATCGTTTGTTTGTTTCCTTCCGTCAAATCCAGAAGCCGCTTACATTTCCGCTCATCGTCATTCGTAATGTCATTATCATTACCCGAAATAATAATTTTGGGGCTTGACAAGTTTAGGAGTTAGATATTTACTCTAACTCTATGTATAACAATCATTTATCAAATCGTAAGATTGCATCAATAATTTGTTGCTTTTGCGAGGACTTGACAGCG
>JAITOZ010000011.1 GCA_031289675.1 Planctomycetaceae bacterium | reverse complement strand
GTCGGCGGCAGTTTTTTTCCGTTGGCGAGATACTCGCTGATAATTTCGTCATATTTTTCCTTGCTTGCCTTGCTTTTATATTTTCCCAGATAGAGCATCTTACTGTTGAGACAGACAACTGCCTGTCCCGATGCTTTGTGAAGGCGGTACGAAGGGATATTAGTTTTGGGCATTTGACAGATTCCCGTAAAAAGTGAGGCTTCGTAAAGTGTGTACTACACACTATAACGACCGTTTCACGGCGTTTCAAACACAAAAAGAAATTGACGTAAGTTATGCGATATAAACAACTTACGTCATTGGAGCCAGACGGACTTGAACCGACGACCTCAGCGTTGCAAACGCCGCGCTCTCCCAACTGAGCTATGACCCCGAAAGCATTAATTGAGAATGAGAATTAAACCCGCAATTCCTCTTTCTTGGCAACCAACAAAGGGAAATTAAAAAGAGAAAAATTCAGAACGATACAATAATTCTCAATTTTCTATTTGTGGTATCCCAACGATTTGATGACCGCCAACATCTCTTCGTACGTGATAAACCGGCGGCGGTTTTGCAGTTTATACTGGTCAATCGCTTCTGCTAACTGCTGCGCATCCGGCGACAAACCATCATAACAGTTGCCGAACTGATTGCGGCGTTCCATTCCGGGCGGAGGACCCGCCGGCGCACCGCCTGCCGGATTTGTCCCTCGACGCTGAACAAACGGATAATTCACCTGACCTTCACTCATCGTTGTACCTCGTAGTTTTTTCTCCGCCGGGACACCTGCATTACCCTTATCGCCGCAGCAATCGAAATGCCGCCGGCTCAATAAGATGCCCCGTCTCTGATTATCGCCAGTACTATATCATATAATTTAACACATTTCAAGTAAATAGAAAGTCCCCCACATATTTTTGGTGCTGGCATAACCTAGTGGAGTGTGAATTATGCTTTAGAGTATGAAAATCACGGGTTCTTGTCTCGGTTTGCGACAGTCGAAAAAGCGGCTCGAGTTTTTTATTGCCGGCGTAACTGCCCGAACAGATGCAGAACTTGCCGGTGTTAATCGGAATTCCAAAGAATAAGTTCAATTTGTTTCTCAAAGAATGTGAGTTCCGCTTCAATTACGGACCGCCGAAAAAAAACTATTGACCGCTCTGAAAAAACGGGTTGAAACGATTTCAAAGTTGCTTTCTGTTTAGGCAGTTATCTATGCCTGCCCCTAACTTTTTGATTGCACACGGACTTAACTCCGCACGGCGAACGCTTGGAACGGGAGTACGAAGCGGCTCGCTTGTTCGCCGCCGATGAAATCTGTTTTGACTTAACCTCTCGGTAACGCTATTTTTTATTCCGTGTAAAACACCCCGCTTTTCTCCCCTAGTTTCCACAGTATTTCCAACTTTACGGCATTAACCCATCCCGGACACCAACCATTGATACGCTCGTTTTCCTTGTTGTGCGAATAGTACCCTAACCAGTAATTGCAGTGAAAGAAAGACTCACTCTGGCTTCCGGCGGGGAAAGTCAAGCCGTGAATTTTCTTAACGCCGTCGCCGAGCAACTGCGTGCTGTTGCGCCAAACTGCCGCGGCTTTTTCACGCCACTGCGGGTCGCCGGTAATGTCAGACAGTTTCAGCCAATCCAATACCCAAAACAGTGCATAAACATCAAGGCAGTTGTGCTGCACCGAAACCGATGACGCTCCAAAAGTGTTGTAGCCGTATTTCGTGAAATCGTCGCCATCAGGATAAATGCCCCGATAATGCCACAACCAAGTCGATTGATAGTTGGCAATCGCAAGGGCATCATCGAGATAGCGGCGTTCCTGCGTTTCTTCGTACAACATCATTGCCGAAGACAGCAAAGCAGTCGAGCCTTCCTTGTCGATACACCACGTATCCAAAGAACCTGCCGTGGCAAATCCGTCACGCTTAAATTCACCGATGTAAAAATCATGTCCCTTTTTTGCGGAGGCTAAATACGAAATGTCTTTGGAACGCCGGTAAGCCGTCATCAACGGCGGAATCATACACGCACAAATACTTCCTTCGCGAAGATACGCCTTGCCGTCGGGATACCAGCCGCGGGCTAATTGTCCGTCGGGCTGCTGGTCGTTTTTCACAAAACGGCATATTCCGTAAGCCGCTTGTTCATAATTGTTCCCCTCTGTACCAATCTGTTTTGCCAGGTCTGCCGCCTCAAAAAGACTTTACCGCCGCACCGCCCAGATTGTTGGCATCAAGCACACCTTTGATGCTTGATTTATTGGGGAAACCGCTAAAAGTAGTGATTAAAAGACCGTTGGGATAGACGCAAAGTTTCGTCCACGAATCTAAAACTGCCAAACCTTTACGTTTCGATTCCGCATTTCCGGTTTTCAGGAAGTCGGCAAGCAAAACATTCGCGAACGAGATATTCCGAACTACCCAACCCGCCTGATAAGTGTCTCCAAGCGGCACAAAATTGCCTTTGCTGTCAGGGTTCAGACAGGATACAAATCCGCAAAACGTCTCACCGTCCCGATGTTTTTCACGCCAAAGCCATTCCGCCGCATAACGAATACCTAGATCCCAAACCCTGTCGGCATCGGGAATCGGAAATTCCGATTTTTCCCGCATCGCCCAAGCCTTGCCGACAAAATGTCTTACGGCTGTATGATTCGGCTCTGTACCGGCGGCATTAACATACAAAGTCAGTGTCAGCGTTTCCCCTTTTTTTAATGCTGAATTTTTTTGAAATCCCGGCTTGCTTTTGTTGAGATTATAGTAATTTACCGGCATCTCTTATTCCGGCAGGATAATGCGGTGTGTCACGGTCTGCTCCTCCGGCATCAAAGAGCGGAAAAATGTTGACGTTCGGTTTGAGGGTTATCACTCCAAACCGCAACGGCAAACCGGCTGCTCTCTGAATAAGTGATGCCCGGAATCGGTGTACGGCGGAACGAAAATGTCCGCCATTGCCCATTTTCATCGGCACCTTTCGGCTCTTTGCCGCGACCGAAATGATTGCCGTTGTACGAGACGGCGGGTATCATCCAATAGAGGCTCTTCGAGGCGTGGACAAAATCGAAACAGATGCGGACGGCGGCAATATCTTTATCGGCACGGTATCGGCGTGTGATTTTGAACGTTGCCGAATCAAGCGAAACGATTTGTTCATCCGTTACGGCAATGCCTTCAGTCATTTCGCCGGACAAATATCCGACTAAAATTTTGTCCGCAGAAAATAGGTTTTGAACACCGTTTTGTTTTTTCCAATAATAGCCGGAACTTGCCGAAGACGGAGGTTTGACGAGTGATTGTGCCGCATCCGCATCTTTGTCAGCGTTCTCCTGCGAACAGGCGGAAACGTTCAGGCAAACAGCAGCACAAAGGGCGAGCAGGGTGTATTTCATCGTATTAATCGCAAAGCAACGGTTTGAGGCCGTATTCTAGCCTGTTTCTTTAATTGCTATTGTCTTTACGCATCAAATATGTTATAATGCTTTTTTCGTAACGAACAGCATACCTCAAGGAGATAAAAATGCCTGTCCCTTATCCGATGGAACTGCGTATCC
>JAITOZ010000304.1 GCA_031289675.1 Planctomycetaceae bacterium | reverse complement strand
TGTCAAGTCCTCGCAAAAGCAACAAATTATTGATGCAATCTTACGATTTGATAAATGATTGTTATACATAGAGTTAGAGTAAATATCTAACTCCTAAACTTGTCAAGCCCCTAAGTTTTAACTCAGGAGCACTGATATTGTTGAGAATCAGTTCTTGAATTGCGCCGCCATCGACATTTATGAGCGAACCTGATTTCGGCAATTCTTCCGCCCGTCGCAGGATAACGTTATTGACCGACAACACGCCGACCTGCGATTTCACACGGATATATGTTTCCGGAACACTCTGCACATTCCGTTCGTCAATGTATAGACCGTCAATTATCAAGCGGTCGATTTTTGTTGGATAATTCGGTCGTTCGGGACGGTTAAGGTAATATTCTCCGCCGACGATGAAAAGGCAATGGTCATAATCCGGTGTGTGATGATAAATGTTTTTCAGGGTAAGACTTTCGATATTGCCCCCTAACTTAAAGAGAAATGGAGGTGAATAAGTGTAGTTGTTTTTCATCGGACGGAGGTCAATCATATCGAACATGATATTTCCGTAATGCCCGCCGTTTCCCGCGTACCAGGGGTTAATAATGAAACCGTAACTGCGATACGTGCCGGTAACATTTCGAACTATCACGCGGTCTAATTTTCCCTTGCCGCGTACCAACATACGAATACCTTGATCGGCATCATCCAACTGAACGCCGTCAATCAAAACGTCTTCGATTGCCGATTTACTGTCGTGTTCATCTGGAGTGAGCGCAATAAAATCGTCGCCGCTATTTCCGTGAATATCGCGCAAAGTAAGAAAGCGTCCTGGTCCAAAGAAATGCAATCCGTCTTGATTTTCTTTGTCTTTACGAACACGGCGGTCAATATGTATATTTTCCATCTTAACATACTTCCAATTTGCCATCGTTAAAGCAAAAGTGCGTTGATTAGCGATGGTTACATCCCGCAGGAGGAGTTGTTCTATACCGTAAAATTCCAAAGCGAACACCCATTTATCGTCTTTGGAGAACACGCCGTTTTCACCTTTTTTATTTGGAAGATGATGTACTTGTCCGGGCGAATTGTTGTTATACGTTCCCCCGATGAGCGTGATATTACGGTCGCGGATATGCTCCATATCGCCGGTTACATTGCATAAAAGGCTGCAATTCGAATTGTCGGAGAGAAAAAGACCGCATGATTTATCGGGACATTCGATAGTCGTATTCGAATAGACTTTAAGACATTTGCTGATTCTCGCCGCTCCGTCAAGAATCAAATGCAAGCGTCCGAGTTTGGGAGCGCGGTCAAGGACGGCTTGCAGCGGCTCGGTAACATCCGTGCCGCCGCCTTTGTAAACATCGCTATCCAAAACAACGCCGCAACGACTGGCGTAAAACGCGGTAGTGAAACTGTTTTCAGGCTGCTGACAGAGAGCCGAAACGGTCAGAAAAAGCAACAGAACGTAGGAGAGCGGCAACGTTTTCATAAATGTTTTCATTGGGGTATTGGGTTGTGTCAGGAATTTATTGATTGAGTCGTAGAAGTCCCTTATTTTCCCGTATGTTAGCGTTCATTTCAATAAATTTACAACACTACCGGGGTATTGAGGCTAGAGCGGCGAGTGATTCTAACATTCGTCAGGAAACAAATCAAGAAATACGCCTGAACGGGAAGCAATTTTTTAACAAATTGAACCCGAAAGCCCCCTTGACAAATACCACAAAAAGGGTCTAATGTGGACAATATCGGTATCGGTTTGCACTGGAGAGGTTTCGTCAAGAGCCTGATTTTTAATACAAAGAACGATGACACTCGAAAAAAGAAAAGTCGCACAAGCCGCCCGCCGGCACGGATTCAAATTGCCTGTTACCGAACAAGGTATTCAACTCCTCTTAATCCAAACGATTGATTCGCTGGGGAAACAAGGCGATATCGTCTATGTCAAGCCGGGATTTGCCAACAATTATTTGATACCGCAGGGTTTGGCGACAGTGGCAACCGAGCATCACAAGCGAATGGTCGAAAAGCACAAAGCAAAACTCGTGGAAATCCAGAAGAAACGGCTTGCCGGTTTGCAGAAATTGGCAGAGGAACTGCGGACGAAACGGGTTTCGATAGAAGCGAATGCCAATGATGAAGGACATCTTTTCGGTTCGGTCGGTGCTGACGACATCGTCAAAGCGTTGCGGACGGAAAATATTGTGCTGACACCCGACCAGATTCGCCTGCCCGGTCCCATTAAGGAGTTGGCTCTTTATACGGTCAAGATTTATCTCGGACACGGTATCGAGTCAGAAGTGAAGGTCTGGGTTGTGCCGGCTTCCAACGCGTAAAAACACTCAACACACAAAACAAAAGAGGGTTGTGTCAGGAATTTATTGATTGAGTCGTAGAAGTCTCTTATTTTCCCGTATGTTAACGTTCATTTCAATAAATTTATAACACTACCTGTGCCGAAGTTTTGTGGATGTTTGCTCCTTTAGCTCAATTGGTAGAGCAACGGACTCTTAATCCGTAGGTTCTGGGTCCGAGTCCCAGAGGGAGCAATGACGTAAAAACACCGCAAATATCGGTGTTTTCGCTGTCAAACGCAATTCGTTGACTCTCAAAAGCCATCTTGTAAAATGGACAAATAAAGACAGAAAAAGACTTTTTTAGACATTCTTTACCAACTATAATACCAACCTGCCAGCAATGACTGTTATCCGTTGCTCTAAAACAATTCCCCTGCCGAAAAATGCCGTTATTCGAAAAAATACCGTTGCCTGGACTACCAAACGGGGAAAAAAAAAGACCGGTCGCCTCAATGAAAACGGCAATGTCATCATCAAACTCGACACTTGGCAAATTCAGTACCGAGACGAAAACGGAAAACTGCGGCGGGAAACACCCGGATTGAAAAGCGAAGATGCCGCCCGGTTTTATCTGGCAAAAAAAGAAGCCGAAGTCCAACGCATCAAAGCCGGTATTCTCACTCGGAATGAACTCGAACAGTCCGTTCGTAGAAATGTATCCATTCAAACGCTCATCGAAAATTTTCTCAACAGTCTCATCGCCGCCGGTGCAAATCAAATACATATCAAACAAACACAACAGAAACTGCAATACCTGACCGAAACGCTTGACATCAAATTTATCCGCAATATCACCGCCGACAGCGTTGAGCAATGGATTGTCGCCGAACGGAAATATGCAAAAAAATCTGCACGTACTATCAATTCCTACACCGAAAGACTGAAATGTTTTTGTAACTGGGCTGTCCGTACCGGCTATCTTGAAAAGCCGCCGCTCTTTGCATTGAAAAAACTCAACGAAGAAATAGATAGACGCAAGCAACGCCGTGCATTAACTGAAGATGAATTGCAACGCCTTTTTACATCTGCAAAAACACGGAAAAAGGACGGAAAAGATGATAGAGAATTGATTTACCGGCTGCTTGCCGGCACCGGATTGCGTTCAAAAGAATTGTCGTTGACAACACCGTCTCAATTCGATTTTATCCGAAACCGCTTTACCGTTGAAGCCGCTCGGACAAAAAACAAAAAGCCTGATATTCTGCCGCTGCATCCCGATATTGCTAATCGGCTAAAAGAATACATTGGACAACGGAACATTCAACCGGCAGAGCGGATTTTTTATTACAGTATTTATTCGCTCTTGAAGTCATTCAAGGCGGACTTGGCAGCGGCGGGCATCGAACAAAAAAGTCCTGACGGTCGTTCTTTGGATGTTCACTCGTTACGAAAAACATTCGGAACAATGCTTGCAAGAGCCGGTGTTCCGCTTACAACAACGCAGCGGTTGATGCGGCACTCATCGCCGGAATTGACGGCAAAACTTTACATTGACGTTGACCCGCTGGACTTACAGCAGGCGGTCGGCAAGTTGCCGATGCTGCCGTCTTTGCCTTCGGATGCAGATAATTCATAACCGTCTTTCTGCAAACGCCAATCAAGACGGCAACTTCGCTTACAGTGAAACCTAATCTGTACAAAGTAACCGCAACTACCGGCGATGTTTTTGTTTTCCGCTTTTTTCTTTTTTTGGAGTGTAATTTAACTGATGTCATTTTTAGACGTAACTTATTAAAAAATAATAACTTGCGCACGAAAACGTGTAATTTATTTTACTATATAACACGTCTTTTCGTCTCCAATTTACCTCGCATATATTCCGCTTTTTTTGTCATTTCGATTTTAACCCGTTTTCCTTTGCGGACGTTGCGTTCTAATTTTTTGACGTTCAATTATGCTAAAAAACCTTTTTATCGCCAACGCGGGGCAGATTTGGGGTGATTATAGCCTTTTCCTGTAATTATTCTCACTGCCTTTGGAAACAATCTCGGCAAATGCCGTTTCGTGTATGCGGTAAAAAATTGCTTCGTCGAGTTCCGAAAGCCGTATCGGTGTACACTCCGTCGTGATTAGCGTCGGTTTTCCCTTGTTGTAGCGTGTATCAATCACCGTGAAAAGATGTTTTATGTCCGCTTCGGTCAGCGTACCGGATACGGATTTATCTTTCAAAAAATCATCGATAAAAAGCACTTCAATGTCCGTGTATCCCCGTATAATTCGGGCATAATCCTCATCGTTCGAGTGTGATTTTAGGCGGTACATCATTTCAAAATACTTGACCGCCCGGGCTTGTACCGGCTTGTCAAAATGGATTAACGCCCGAATAATGGCGTTGCAAAGCATCGTTTTGCCTGAACCGCTCTGTCCGAAAAAGACGAACCAGTTTTTCCGCTTTTTCCGTATTTCGTGAAAGTTCATAACAAACTCGACAGCCTTTTCTTTTGCGATTTTTGCTGTTTCGTTCCATTCTTCGTAGTCGGCGATGCGTTTGCAGTGTTCCACGTCGAAGCCTGCTTCAAGACAAATCTGTTCCTGCATACGCTTGACGGCACAGACGCACTCCCGCCAGCGTTCTCCTCCGTTTTCGTCCATTACGGATACAATCCCGGAGTCTTTGCATTTTTCGCACTTCGGCGGGTTCACTGCGATTGACGGTTTCGGAGAATTGAAAAACTTCGATTCCGCCAGCACTTCCTTCAAACTTTTCTCGGCAGCCCCATTATTTTCCGATGCTGTCGAAAAATGCCCTGTCTTCCGGCGACAGCCTGTCTCTTGCGGTTTCATTTAGGTTTTCCTTGTTTGGTGTTTTGTTTTCGTGGACGTTCTGGTATGTTCCGTCGATGCAGCCCTGAAACATTTTGTCTTTCAGGAATTGCAGGAAACTCGGTTTTGTTTTTGCTTTTGTTTTGAAAAAGTCCGCCTCCTGCATACCGGCAACGGCATTTCGTATCCCGTCATCGCCGAACTCCTGCAATCGTTTGTAAAACTCCAAGCGGATACTTTCGGGTACGATTGTGAATTTTACCGGTGCGGTGTGCGGTATTCCGTTCCACGCAGCGATTGTTTCGGTCAGGAGTGCTTCCGCCGTAGGCGAGCATCGCATTTCCGAAAAGGCAAAATCAGGAGGGGGGGGATTTTGCGTTTCGGATTTTTTCAAACTTTCCGAGACGTGAGTCTCACGTTGTACGTTCCCCCCTTCATTAACGTTATTAATATTCTTTACTTTACTTTGGCGATAAACGTCGACGTTAACCCCCTCTGGAGGGTAGTTAACGTCGACGTTAACTGTTTTGGACAGACCTTTATCGTAGGGATTTTCGATTAACAAGTACGGTAAATCGTCCACTTGTCTTGGATTATCCTTATATCTGCGGTGCGTTGCATCAAAATAACGGGCTTGAATACCTTTGCTGGTCAGTACTTGAAACGAGTCAAACACGCAGTTATCAAAAAACCCACATTCGACCAACCTCAATACGACTTCTTCGACGAGTCGGGGTTTTACCCCAACGACCTTCCTAGCAATATCGTATTTGGTTAAATTGTCCCACTTTGCCCAATACCCTTTATCTCGGTATATCAAACAAAGCACGCGCAACGCAATGGATTCACCTTTGCAGCCAAACTCGCCCATTATCGCACCAATTTTTCTGTCTTCAAAAAAGTCAACGTCAAAAGAAAAGTATGATATTCCGTTCTTTTGAGGTCTTGACATTTATACCTCCGTATTGCTTATTGTTTTCCTTAATGTCTTCGGTTTCGATTACCCTTTGTTGAACCCGACAAAGCATTTCATCCGTTTTCCCATTAAAGTAATAATCTTTCAGGGTTTCGGCTTTGCTTACCCGCGTCTTTGATTGTGCCAGCGTTGGTTGGTAAATTCGCAACGTGCGTCTCTAACGTGCATTTCAGCCTTTTCCCTGAAAGTAATAATCATTCAGTTTTTTCGGTCTTGCTTACCCGTGTCTTTGAGTTCCCCATCGTTGATAACACAACGTGCATTTTGGACACGCATTTCCGCCGTTTCCCTGAATAGGTTTAGTGTATTATCCCTGCTGCCGATTGCGCTGATGCGGCGGTTCTGTTTCGGTACAAAGACCGGTACAGGTTCACGCTGCCTTGCTTGCCAATCGGCTTCAAATCGCCATATTAAAACTCTCTGATATGTTCATTTTGTCATAAATGATAAAATTGTTTGTCGGCGGCAGTTCGAAGTAGTTGCCGCCCCAAATAATCTGTTTTTTTGACACACGGAACAACTCGTCAAAATACTCTTTCGGCGGTGCAATGTTCCAATCGTAGTTTCCGTATTCTTGTTCAGGGTTATACTTTGAAGACCTGCCGCCTCTATTGCTTATTTTCATATATCGGTATTTTCCAAAAATACCGGTTGCTTGATTGGCAATGTTGCTGCTGTGTCCGTACGGCGGGTCAACGATTGCAATGTCAAAATAGGCATCGGGGAACGTGCGCATCACTTCAACGCAGTCGGCGTTGTACAGGTGAATGTTCCCTATCGATATTGTCGGTGTCATTATTGTTGCCTTTCTCCTTTTTGATTTATGAATGTTTGGGATGCCGATTCAACTCGTCAGCCTCAACCGCATCTTGTTTCCAAGCGTTCATAACGGGTTCAAAGACCGCTTTGGGGCGTATTTCCAAAAACTCTTTTAGTGTCAGCACTTCTGCAACACCAAAAATAGTAATAACCGCTTCTCCTCCGCCATCAAAAAAAACCTTCGTCGGAACGATAGTTTTGTTTAACATAATCCAAAACCAACCTCCGCAAAGCGGTGATAGTTTTTTGATTCTGTTGATAGCGTCCGCCAGTTCATCTTTCTGCGTCATCTTTGTCATCCTCTTGTTTCCTGATTATTACTTCAATATTTTGAATAGGTATGTTCAATCGCTTTGCTTCTTCGATTTCCGCTTGCACGCCTTTGCTGCTTTCCCAACCGTCTAGTTCGACAACAATGAGTTCATCGCACTTGCGGAGTATCGGCAGGTCTTGTGCAAGCCAAAAATCGTTATCGACATCGTCAATACCGCCGATTTCTGCAATCGGTACGCTGTGCGAGAGCGGACTGAAAACCACATAACCTTCCCGCATTAACGCTGCAGCAATCCGGCAGATGTTTCTGAAGCGGTAGTTCCGCACGGCAGCGTCGGGGTGCGAATACGGACAGGCAAGGTAAATCATCAACTTACTCATCGTGTTAGTTTGTTAATGTTTTCAAAAAGTTTTCGGTTTCGTAATTCCGTATCTTCGGTTAAATTCTTCGGCGGTCATTGTCGATTTTACTAGCCGTTTTTCTGCGGGTTCGATTCTCTTGTACGGTTCAAAATGCGGTACAGCAATTTGAATTTCACAAGGAACGACGTTAAACTCGAAACCTTCTATGCCGACAGTTTTTCTCTTATCCGTATCGCCGTAGTTGCAAACGAGGTAGTCATCGGCAAACACAATACCCTTCATTGCATCTTTGACGGCTTTGAGGTGATTGTCTATGTCCCAGTTTGTTAACGGATTTTTCAGGTGAAAATACAAGGTCAATTTCACGGAGCAATTATAGGGCTGCTTTTTCCAGCGTTCCATTATCATAGCCCGTATCCTCTTCTTGCTGTCCAAGTATTTGGGATTAGGGTAATCCGGTCGTCCCTTTTGTCCCCTACATAATCTACTATTTGCCGAAATCGGCAGTATCGGTATCCAAACCATCATTTATCACCTCCTTTAACCGGCAGCGAATACTCGTGCGTTCCTTCCTGCGTTATTGCAATGCTGTAACTGCCCGTAACCGTTTCATCCGATACGGTGATTTCGGCTTCGCCGTTGACCATTCGGATGTTCATAAACCTCTTGAACGGCATCATAAATACGATGTTTATTTTTTCGCACGAAGGCGAAACGTACTTCTCGTCAAGGCAAACTCTCATATCGTCTCTCATCTTTTTCATTCTCCTTGTTAAAAATAGGGCGGGACGTTATGCCTAACGGCTTTCCTAACTCCTATGCAGTTTCCTGCATAGTCGTATGCAGAGCAAAGGAAAGGACAACGCAGCGTCCCGCCCGTGTCCGGTTTCAGTCAATCGAATAAACGGCTTTGGCTATGTCTCCCAATGATGCATCGATAGACCTTAACCTATCGTTCATTTTTATCAGTTCGCTCTCGAGCATCGCTGTAAGTTCTGCGATTGCTTTTGCAATGTCTTGTTCCTCTTGCATCTTATACCTCTCTTTTATTCAGTTCCTTGCGGAAGTCATCAATCATAAACTCCATATCTGTAACACAGTCATAGAGCAGGTCAAGTTCACTGACTTTGATTGTTTCAGTATCAATCTTTTCAAGGCGTTTTTTTGCCCTGCCCGCTATTTCTGTTACGTCTGGAATCGTGTATTTTTCCGTTTTCATGCAGCCGTCTCTTCTGTAATTATCGGCATCTTATCGACACCGCTAATCTTGTTAACCGCATCACGGAGCCGGTCTTGAAAAACCTTACCGTTGCAGCCCTGTTTCTTTTCAACCCAGTCCTTCGACAGCCAATCTGCTATCTCGCCGCAGGTAACGAAACCGGCTTGATACAGTTTCTCCTTGTCCTTGTCCGTAACGGCAAGCAAGTCAATCGGCTTATCCCGCCAGTTGTCTTGTTCTGTACCGGCAAAGAGCAGCGGATGTGTTTCTGCATTGACTTGCGGATGTATGTTCCGATGTACTTCCACGTACTCTTCCAGCAATTCCCGCAGTTCTTTTACCAGTTTCCCTGCTTCGGATGCGGCGATTTTCGCATCCTCAATTTCTTTCGTTGCCTCTATAACGTGTTTGTGAAAATTACGCAGTGCGGACAATTCGTGTTCTGGGTCAAGCCCGTCCATCGGCTCTTTCACCACTCCGTCCGGCGTTTCACCTTGCGGCTCTTCCGGTTCGGCTTCCGCTTCTTCTTCCGGCTGCGGTTCTGTCGGCAGTTCAGTCGGCAGAATAAACGGTTTTGTGTCCGATACTTCGAGTGTCATTACCATTGGTTTCTACTGTTAAATGTTTTCAATGTCGTAGTTCAGTTTCACGTTCAGTTCGCTCGCTTGGTCATCGGTTATCTGTTCCGCTTTCAGGGCGGCAGATACTTCTTTCTGCAGCGCAAGGAGGAACATTTTCTCTTGCGGAGCGGAGTTAACTTTGCGCCGCAGTTCGTTGAGAACATCGGGGTTCGGATTGACGATTTCGACCTCAATCGGTTCTTTCTCTGGCTCTTTTTTGTCAAGCGCAGCCGCCAGTTTCGCCTTCGGTGAAGATACCGCTGATTGAGTCTCCTCATCGGTATCAAACCAATCTGATACGGTACTCATTCCGTCTTTGATTGACGTGTAAATGTTCCGCAGTTGCACGACCTGTGCCGGTTGTATAGCGTCAATACGCCGCTGGATACGCTTTTCAATCATCTCTTTGTTCACGTCAAACTTTGCGAACGAATCAAGCAGTTTTTTAATACCCTCTGCCGAAGTATCGGCTTTCGCATTGAGCGTTTTGTTACACTGTTCTACGGCAGCGTCAACAATGTCTCCCGGTATGACAGCGAGGATACAGGATCTCAACCTTCTGGCGGCATTGTTTGCGATATGTTCGTAAATATCCCGACCGTCGGTGAGTTTTTGACTTCCTCTTTTCGTGTCCCTTACGTGGGACACCGTGAATGTCTTTTGCGAGCGGTAATTCGTTTCCAAATCCCAAGCGTATGACAGAACAGTACTCTCTCCGTCTGTTCGTTCTAATTCAACAACGCCGGTATCGATGTTACCCCAACAAGCGGCGATTGTTTCTGCAAGCCGTATCGACGCTCCCGATATATTTGTGCCGCCTCTTGCGTATGTATAAACGGCTTGCGCTGCCAATGATTCCCTTTGGCACTCGTTTAGGATGTTATCCATAGCCGTTCTCTGGTCACGGGGAAATTGCTTTGCCATAAAAACGGAAGCCTGAACTTCGCTTGCGGCTTTCGTCTGCATCGTTTGCGATACGGCTTTTCCTTGCTTTTCGGGATTTCCGAAGGGGTTTGCCGCTTTTGCAGTCAGTTCTGTTGACATCTTATTGTTTCCTTGTGTTAGGCAGGTTAAACCTGCGGCTTCCATCGACTCTGTCAGTGTATTGTCCGATGATTTGCGGCGGTGCGTTTAACGCTTCGCATACCGCTCTCCAATCTGTTTTCAGCGTCGGCTTCGCCTGCCGGTATGTTATTGTTCCGGCAGAAGTTTTTACGCCTTCGCAATCGCCGAGTAAGGCGATTAGTTTTGTCTTTGCTAATTCAAATTCCCTGTCGGCTTCTTTCACAGCCTCCCGCTGCCGCAGGCATTGTCCCAACAGCGTTTCAATTTCGTCCGTTGCCGAAAGCCAACTGCCTTCCTGATGCGTCGGATACTTCGTTCGGTAGTACCGTACTGTTTCAGCGTCAGGTTCGGTTATCGGCGGAGGCTGCCTTTTCATTACGTTTTCCGTCCAAAATTGAACGGCAACACGTAACATTCTTTTGTACTGCATATCATCGTACTCAACGAGATATTCACGGTATCCTATTATTTTTCGGCTGTTCGGAGCAACAAACCCGACGGCTAAATGCCATTGCTCAACACCGAATAAACCGGCATACCAAAGGCACTGACAAAGGTATTGCACCGGCACTTCGTCCGTGCCTTCACTGCCCCATTCGTCCCGCTTTGAAATATCTGCCGTCTTGATTTCAAGCCCCGCATCAAGCAAGCCCTCTCTGTCATCTTTTCCTAACAAAAGCCGGTCAGGGCTGCCGACAAGGTATTCGTAATCGGCGTGTGCCGCATAATCGTGTTCGATTACTTCGTATTCAGGATGGTTCGCCTCAAAAATGGAGGCGATGACCGGCTCTAACTTTCGTCCCCTTTCGAGAACATCGTTGTCCGGTACATCGTTCTGCAATTCGCCGGTCAGTTTCAGGTACAGCGAATGCGCAGACCGATACGGCGAAAGCCCTAAAACGGCGGCAATATCCGAACCGCCGATGACCTGCATTTTTCCCCTGTCTGTCATTTTTTACCTCTCTTACACGCTGTTACGATTTCGTTCCAGTTTTGGAGAGCATCTGCTTTATCAGCACAAGTCCCTGAAAACAATTGATGGTCTGACCGTCCCTTTTTTCCAGAACAGACGTAAAACGCCGTCAAGTCTTCAGTCCCGATTAACTTCGGTATTCTCCCGCACACCGGACAGGGCAGCGGCTTAATCGTTTGCTTACTCATTTTGTTCTCCTTTCGCTTTGTGTAATATTGCACGAATTCGTTCATACATTCTGTCAAGTTTTTGCGTATCACCGGTATTTGTCTGTATAGACCATTCATCATCGCAGCCGCTTTTTCCGTCCATTATTTCGGAAAGCACAGCGTACATCTCCGGTGCAGCGGCGATAAGACTCACATACTCGTATCCTTTCAAACTTCGATGGATTTCTGCAATCACTCTCTCGTAAGTACCTTTATCTTCTATAACGTCACGAAAAACCTTACTTTTGCTCTCTCTCACTTTCCAACGCATAGTGTATAATCCCTTCTGTTAAAAAAGTGCGGCGGTATCCTTCTGGTTGGTATGCAGCCGCCGCTCTGCACCGTCACCCGGCTCTTGCAAGGTTTTTTATCCGCTTCCGTCTTCGTATCCGTTTCCGCTTCCGCCTCCAAACTCATACGATGTATTTTTCATATGTCGCCTCTGCTTGTGGTGATACTGGAATGATTTCAATCGCTTCGGTAAGCAGTATTTTCGGTACTCTCTGCGAAAGTTTTGACCCTTCATCGATGCCGTTTTCGGCAACAGCATTAAGCGTGAACGCTCCCGTCCAGTACCAGATACGTAACGCATCTGCCAGCAGTACCGCTGTTCCCTCAACACGTTCAAGCGTGCCGAAGTGAACGCCTGCGGAATAGGTGCGGATAACGCACTTCTTACCGATAAAATCGTCGTAAATCGTTGTCATTTTGTTCTCCTTGTTAAGGTGTACTATCTCGTATCCGAGCAGCCTGACTTTTTCCCAGAGTTTGCAAAAGGCATCAAACTCCGGTGCTTTGCTATTCATCAACCTGTTGGCGATTTCAGGACATAAGTCAAGCATCTCGTTGACAATAAAAATCACTTCGCTATTGCTCATCGTTGTCTCCTTGTTAGGGGTGTTAGTCAATTTCCACGTCGTTTCCGTTCATATCCGCAACCGTTATCCGCCCGCCGGCTTCCGGCGAAAGTATCAGCGACCGGTCAGTCGGCGGCGTTTCCTTTTCTATCAGCGGCAGATAGCCCCGCTTTTTCATCTGTTCGTAAATGAAAAACCGGCCCGCCTGCGTCCACTTGGTCAAAATATGCGGACGGTCATTGTCGTCAATATATGTTTCTGACAGCGTGTACCGGTAGTTATGGTACTTTGAGTAAAGTACCCATGTCTCGTCAACCTTGTACTGTATGTGCCAATCGTTTAACAGGCGGTTTAATGCCGTTGCTGATAGCCCGTAATCCTTTGCCAGTATGGTAAGGCAAATCGGCTCTTTCGACTTCAGTACCTTATCGTAGTAGGTTGCTTTTGGTTCTGCCTCTTGCAACTTTTTTGACAGGGCGAGAATTTCGGTATTCCGCTCCGCAAGCATCTGCTGTGCAATCAAGCAGGCTTCGGCGAGTTTCTGTTCGGGCGTGAGTTTCGGTGTTGCGGAGTATCCGCCGTGTTTGCGGATGGACGGCAGGACTTCTCCGGCAATCCATTTTTGAAACGGCAAGGCGAGCGGTTTATCCGAACGGGCAAGGAAAAAGTACAAACCTTGTTCCGAAAGTGTCAGCATTTCAGCACCCCCATTCAGATTAGGGGTGCTTCCCTTCCATTCGTTTGGAACGTGGTTAATAACTTGACCCATTCCTTTTTCAACGGAATATCCGAGAATTTCCGCCACGTCTTTTGCAACCCAGTACGGTTCGCCGTTGACGATGATAGTTCGGACGTTCCGTCCGTTAAAGTCAAAGGTTTTCATTTCGTTTGTCATTTATTCCTCAGAAAGTAAGTTTTTCCGTTTTCGTTTTTGACCGTTTTAATATCGATGTTCTGCGCCGTCAGGTAGGTTTTGACCACTTTGCAAAACTCGTCTTTCACCGGCACGGCGCAACCCTTCTTTATTCTCCTTGCGATTTCCGCTAATAATTTTTCGTTGTTAAACATTGGATTTCTCCCGATTCGCCCAATACTCGTCTCTTTCTTCTTGTTCTTTATGAAGTGCGATACAGTCGGGTTCTTGCTCAATGTCGAGGTAATCCTCACACTGATTTCCGCAATTCACGCATTTTCTCGAATTGATGTCGGAATCCCAATCGCTCTCACAATCGCAGCAGGGGCATTCGTCCCGCAAAAAATAATGCTCGTTGCTGCCGGAATAGTCAAACTTCTCTTTGCACTTGGGACAAATTATGGTTTCCTTTCCGTCTTCGTATTGTTCTTCAATGGAGGGTATTTTTGTCATTAGTTTTCTCCTATGCCGGTTCTGTTTTTGGCTCCTTCTCCGTCTCCGTAGCCTTTTCCGCATCCGTCTCCGTCTCCATCGCCGTCTCCATTTTCAAGTGATGATGTGCTTTTCATCTTATTCTCCTTTTGTTTCGTTATAAAAAACCGGCAGGGCTTCGTTTCAACCAACACTCCCGCAGAGAGACACAATGAATAACTACTCTGCTATGTATCCGCCTTGCCGGTCTCCGTTCAAAAATGCCGCTCCGCACTTGCCTCCGGTTAAAAAAAGGCTTGTTCGCTTGATAAGCCGACGGAGCGGCTTCGCTACTACGGCTGCCACGTCAAGCAAGCATCCGCCTTGCGATTGTTTTGCTATTTTTTCAAATGCCGTCCGTTTTCAATCCACGTGTCTATGCGATGTTTGTTCCACACCGGCGTTTTGCCAACCTTGCCGACCGGCTTATTAAATCTGCCTTCGTCCAGCATTCGCTTTACCGTTCTCGTACATTTTCCTATCCGCATAGCGATATAGCCGATGTCTACGAACGGCATCTTTTCGTAATTTTTCGCCGGTTTTATCTCTCGAACAACCGCTTTGACTTCGGTTGCCGTTTCGTTTAGGTCAATTTTTGGAAATTTCGGTTTACTCATCGTTCAATCCTTTTTCTCAATAAAAAAAAACCGGCTTCGCTCCACCTTTTTGACTTGCCTGACAGCGTCTTTTTCGTTGGAACAAAACCGGAAATTCGATGTCGCTGTCAGGCAACAGGGGAATTGTAGCATACAAAACGTAACCAACCGTAACATAATTTTGTTACATTGTAACCGTCGCTATAAGTCTATACCCTTTACGAGGTAACGATGAAATAACATAAGGAAACTTGACGTTTTCTAACTCTTTTCTTGCTCTCGTAACACAATTTCTAATTGCATCATCCGTTGCATCTTCGTCCTCAATGACATCTTGCCTAACATCTTCTTTTGAAAGTGTGTGATTTTGAGCATCCCATAATTGCTGCAACAGCCGGTATGTTGCCGGTCGAAATGCTTCACTGTCGTCACCCCAACTGATAACGTTATGGTCGTAAAACGTAATGTTC
>JAITOZ010000185.1 GCA_031289675.1 Planctomycetaceae bacterium | reverse complement strand
ATCACGCCAACTATCAAACGCTCGTGAACATAATGGATCAAGGCGATGACGTGACGGCGATTGAATATTCGGCAGCATTTGACGGAAAAACGTGTCCGGCGTGTGCGTATTATGACGGGCAGCAGTGGGAAAAAGAACACGTCGGCGATGTCAAAATCCCGCCGCTGCATCCGAATTGCCGCTGTACTTTGCTGGCAGTCAATTCCGAAACAAAAGAGTTTGACGAACACATTGCCGATGCCGAAAACTTTGAGAAACTTGCGAAAGAGCGGCACGATGCAGACCCGAAAACAAAAAAGAGTTGGGACGATTTATCGTGGGACACAAAACAGAAAAAACGGTATGACGAGATGAAGCGTTACGAAAAAGAGACCGGCAAGCCCGCCCGCATTGAATTGAAAGACGCTAATTTTCAGGATTATCTGCGAACCCGTGATGAGAAGTTTCAGCGTCAATGGCTCGGCGATAAGCGTTACGAAATGTGGAAAAACGGCGAATTAACGCTCGAACAAATTATCAAACCGGACAACGGCTACCGAAAGTCAATTAAAGACTTGGAAGACTTGGCTGGAAAGAAAACACCGCTTGAAAAAACAGCAGAAACGGCACTGGGACAACTGAAAGATGAAAACGAAAAACTCAAAGCCGAAATTGAAAAGGAAAAGGAACGTCAGAAACCGAAAGAAAAAACAGTTGCAGTAAAACAAGGAAAAGATATTGTAATAGAGCCGTTTAAACCTGCTTTTGGTGAAAATGGTTTATGGAGTGAAAGCGATATTATAAAACAATCCAATGATGCGGCTGAATTATACGGTGATAATTTAAAGTACATTCAACTCTATGGAAATACAGGCAAAAAGATAAACCAATGTCTTCGGAACAACATAGAGCCCCCACCTTGGCTGAAAGAAGAAATAAATGGAATCAGAGAAGCAATGAATCAATTCAAAACACCGAAAGATGCGGTATTATATCGCGGGATACCGAAGATACAAGAGATGTTTGGCGATGCAATACCAAAGATTGGTGATGAAGGTACGTTATATGGATTTACTTCAACTTCAATATCGCGTCAAAATGCGTTGGGTTTTACTGGTCAATTTCAAGAGAGTGTGATGTTTGAATTCAATGTACCCAAGGGAACTCGATGTATTCCAATGGCAAGTTCTAAAATGTCAAAATATTCGCACGAAAAAGAAGTATTATTAGATTCTAAAACAAAATTTATTATAAAATCAATAGAAAAATTAGAAACCAGTTGGTTGATTAAAGCCGACATTATAGAATAGGGAGAATAATATGACGGAAGAAATTGATGTTGAAGCCTTCAAGAAGAAAATGGGTTATAACACCGATAAAGAATACGAAGAACGAAAGGCGTATTGGAACGATCCAATATACGTTGTAAGATTGGGCGCAAAAATCGCTTGGCAGAAATACCCTTGCATTACGGCATACTCAAAAGAATATGCCTTAATAGCCGATAGTAAGGATATAGGCAAGATTGTTGACATAGAAGGCAGCACGATAGACGATGGTTTTCCCGTTATTTTGGGGGAAAAATATAATATTAGTTCGATTGCCGACCCAAGATTTTTTATGACCGAAGACGAAAAGCAATTGTGGGATTTTTGGCATTCCAAGTATCCCGATTTACTGCCGTCTCCAGATGAATCTGGCGACGGTGATTAATTGATGCATAAATTTAACCCCCTTAAAAACAATGAGTGAAACGAAAACAGTCCAAGAAGTCATCGAATCTGTTGGTATCGAAAAGAAGGATTTAGACGGTAAAATCAATCGTTTAAATGAATTCTTGGCAAACAAGGAACAAAGCGGTCATCTATCCAGCGAGTATTACTGGGCGGTAGTCAACCAAAGTCGAGCAATGGAAATTTACTCTTCGATGCTGAAATCCCGTCTTGAATTGCTGAAATTAAACAAACATTTAGAAATATGACATCCGCTTATACAAATCTCGATGATTGCTTTGATGTATGTAATGAAGTTTACGATACAATTTATATTTGAGGAATACTTTACGGACAAAGAGCAGGCGGATTTGCACGAGCAATTCCTTAACGGAGAATATGATGATTTCGGCAAAATGCCGGAATACTAATTTTTTTTACGAACCGGAAGCAAGCAATATAAGGAAAATCCGATAACACTCTTTTAACGAAAAACGGCGATGAAGCGTGATAAGGAACTGATTAAGGCGATATTGTTTTATGCCGAAGAGTGGACGGGAGCGGGCTTGCCGGTTATTGAACCGGCGAAACTTTCCGATGCTTTTCACGATGTTTCGATGAAAGATTTTCGGCAGCACGGACAATTGATTTTTGACAAGGGGCTTGCGAAAGGAACGCTTGCCGACAGGGGAATTCAGATACATTCCATTACTTGGGACGGTTACGAATTCATCGACAATGCCCGTGTCGGAAAGGTTTGGCAAGCGGCAACGAAGGCGGCAGGCGAACTGTCGTGGGATGTTTTCGTAACCGTATTGTCGTCAACTGCTGCCGATTATGCGAAAAAACTTTTAACAGGAGTATTGCAATGACGCAGTTCGGTGACACAATCAGGGCGAAGGCAGAGGCGGCGATAAAAGAGCAGTTGCGTAAAAAAGCAACAGCAGTGATAACGCTTGCGAAAAGTAAGACTGTCCGTGTAACCGGCACACTTGCTAATAATTGGGCGTGCGTTACCGCCGGTAAAGCCGCCGCTGTGCGAAAATATTGCTCAACGTGATTGTAATTAGACCATAGCCGGATTAAAATTAATGTTCCATTCCGCTTGGTAGTCTGTTTTCCCAAAGGGTAAGCAGGCGGAAGAAACCCAAAATTCAAGTGTGGTTATTATAAATTGGAACGTTTTTGTATCAGGACTTTCAGACGGTTCGTAAAATCAGTGAAAGCGGCTTTGGTATCGGCGGACATTGTATTACTCTGTTAGCAAAATTGGTTTTCGTTAAGATTTGTCTCAATGATACGCAATTCATCTTCGGAAATTTCAGTATCAATATCGTTTTCAATACGTTTGATTTCTTCGGTGATACGTTTCCGGCTGTCAAATACTCCGATGAACATTTCTTCATTACTATCTTCCTCAGCGTAAAGATAGACGACATAAACTTTTTGTTTAGGTATTTTCTTTTTCGTTGACGGTGATTTTGCGTTCGTTGTTTGTTCCGTTGCCATTTATGTTTCTGCAAAATATTGATGTTCTTTGACATTCACCGCACGTGCGGACATTATATCGCTTACATGCCGAAAAACAAGTATTGTAAAATACTTTGGCTGGTTTTTACCGGCAAGGAGGATTCCGTACATCTCGGCAGCAGCAGTGCCATTATTAGACTTGTTCGGTAACTTGATCCGTAGTGTAACCCAGATGAGATTCTTTATCAAGAGGGTCTTTCGCTCTTTATACTCCGCAACGGCACTGTACTGACTTTTTATATCCAACAAACGACCTTATCCTTACCTAACTGTAAAAATATTAAGAATACATTTCACAGGTAGGTAGGGTAGTACCCCATCAATCTTTACAATATGGATAAATATGTTTTAGTTTTATTCTCGCGTTTTCTGTTTTGAATTGCCAATCCATTGCTTCGCCGGAGTTGTTCCTCGCATCCTGCCGCGTACTTACTTCTTTGCGGTACCCTTCAACTTTACCAATTCGCCGATTCAAACATTGACGCTGTAACACACTTATCTCTATCTCCTCCGCCCAATCCTTCTTTGTCCGACGGTCCCGAACCGACACACGCCGCCAATTCTGCAACGCTTGAAAAAACATAAAGTTTGCCGTCGTGCCGTTCTTCGCCGGTAAGCGTTACTCTATATTTTTTAACCATAGAAACCTCCGTGTAATAAAAATACGTACAATCAAAAATCAAACAACGAAAACATTATAACTCCTTGAAAAAATAACGGCAGTAACTACATAAATTTAGAATTGATGTGGTAGTAGTGTCCCATATAAACTAAAATCCCAAATATTCACCTTCGTGTGTTGCCAAGCCGATGTATTCGGGAGCGTTATGTCTACCGTTGTACCAGAGCCGCCACTTCTTGTCCGCCTCATCGTAAACCGCAAACGGCTTATAGCACGCACTTGCATCCCAATCCTTGCCGGGCGAAATAATCGGATTCAGCGGCATCCGTTGCCAATTCGTAATGCCGTCCTTCGACCGGGCAATGCCGATGCGGGCGAGATGTTCATTTTCAAAACCGATATAGAAAGCAATGTACCAGCCGCGGTGTTTGACTATCTGCGCACCGGTAACTTTATGCTGTTCCCAAGTCTTACTCTTGTCGGGAAAAAACACCGGATTGCCGGCGTACTTTTTCCAGACAAGTCCGTCCTTGCTCGTTGCATAACCAACAGCATCCGGTTCGTAATTTCCTCCGCCGGAGTACCACATTTTGAAAATCTGTTCATCGGCATCCCATTCTACGTGCGGACACATCACGGCAGTTTTCCTTTCCCAGCCTTCGCCGGGTTCGAGTACCGGTTTATCCGATTTCCGTTCAAACTTAATGCCGTCGGAACTCGTTGCGTAACCGATGGTCGAAGAGCCTTCTTTGCCTCCCGGACGTTGAGCGGTGTACCACAGATGATAGATGCCGTCTTTTTTCACGACTCCGGGTCGGTTCAAGTTTTTCTCCCAATCGTTGTTTGCCGGCGAGAGAACGATGACGGGCTGCGACCAGTTGATACCGTCTTTGCTTTCGGTGTATCCGATGGATTTCTTGGGTCTCCACGAGAACCACATTTTGTAGTGACCGGCTTCTTGAAGTACGGTAATATCGAAACAGGTTCCGGTATCTTTGTTTCCGAGGACGGGATTCTTCGCATATTTTTGCCAACCGGCAGCCGTTTCCGGCAATTCTTGGGCAAAGAGTGCTGCGGCAACGGACACCAACAGGGCGGCGACAGTGATTCGGTACATCGTGTTCCTTGTGAAATTGGGTATTGTTAAATTTGGATAGAAAGGTTATAGTACTCTATCGTTGGTTATTTTATTGTTATTTTTTGGCTTTTCAAGGGGGGTTGGCAATGGATTGTCCGAAATGCGGAAGCGAGCATCACACGAAAGACGGAATCGTTCACGGACGGCAAAGGTATTTATGCAAAGATTGCCGATACCATTACACTGTTGTTCAAAGGTCCAATGTCAAATCTGCCGAGACACACCGGTTAGCACAAAAGATGTATCTTGAAGGTATCGGCTTTCGCTGCATTGGACGAGTGTTGGACATCAGTTACGGAACGGTTTTTCAATGGATTAAAAAAGCCGGTAAAGCCGCATCGCCGACCCCGAAAACGGAAGACGTTCAAGTGATGGAACTCGATGAAATGCACACTTACGTTGGTAAAAAAACTACCGATGCCGGTATGAAGATACCTGGGGGATTGCCGTTGACCTGCTGCGGATTAGCAAAGGGTTTACTTTTTCCTGTTCATTCGTTATACTGCACCGTTAGATCACCCTTATTACTGGAGAATCCCAATGTCGAAACGCAGTCTTTCCCGCCGTTCCTTTCTTGCCGCAACCAGTCTCGCTGCCGCACCCGTTATCGTTCCGCAGTCCGTCTTCGGCGATGATACCAAAGCCGCCCCAAGCGAACGCATCACCGTCGGACACATCGGTGTCGGAAATGAAGGCGGCGCACTTTTCCGCGCTATGCAGCAAGTCAAGGAAGCACAAAGCGTCGCCGCCTCCGACTGTTACAAAAGCCGGCGGGAAGGACACGCCAATGCCTGCAAAGGAAAAGCCTATCTCGATTATCACGAAATTATCGACCGCAGCGATATTGATTGCGTTGTTATCGCCACGCCCGACCATTGGCACGTTCCGCAGGCTGTCGGTGCCGCCAAATCCAAGAAAGGCGCGTATGTTGAAAAGCCGCTCGGCTTATCGCTTGCCCAAATCCTGCAAATCGAAAAAGTCTTTGCCGACAACGGAATGCAATTCCAATACGGGACACAGCAGCGCAGTCAGGAACATTGCTGGCGCGGTGCCGCTCTCGTCCGTCAGGGTGTTATCGGTAAAATTGTCAAAATGGAGGTCGATGCCCCGAACGGACACGGCGGCGGTTCAACGGCAGCAGCCCCGATACCGCCCGACCTCGGCGAACGCGGCTATGAAACGTGGAACGGTCCGACGCTGCTGCGTCCCTATACCGTTGACCGCTGCAAGCCGGACGGCACATATATGATTTACGATTACAGCATCGGCTATCTCGGCGGCTGGGGTGCACATCCGCTCGACATTATGGTCTGGGGCAGCGATGCCGACTTGTCCGGTACGGTGAGCGCAGAGGGAACGGGAACGATTAAGACGGACGAGTTATGCAATACCGTACATAATTGGAACGTGAACTTCAAACTCGGCGAGGTTGAGTTGGTATTCAAGACGGGCGGCGACCGGACGCGGTTCATCGGCGAAGGCGGGGACTGGATTGAAGTCCGCCGCGGAGGGATTAAGGCAAGCAAACCGGAACTGCTGCAAGTGCCGGTAACAGAGAAGAATGGAAGTGCTTTGGCGCAAGGCGGCGGCTGGGGCGGTGCGGTGCATTACAATCATTGCCGGGACTTTATTCTCGGCGTGAAGAACAAGACGGTACCGGTGAGTACACTGCGTGATGCCGTCCGCAGCGACATTATCAGTCATTTGTCGGACATTGCGGTACGGACGAAATCGGTCGTCAAATGGAACCCGCAGGAGCGGACGTTGATAGGGGCAACAGAAGAGCAAAAGGCGATTTTTTACCGCCGGTGAGGTGTTCGGGGAATTGACAACGGACGATGGCGGTGTAAAATAAGCGGACTTGTGAACGTTCGACTCGTGAACGTTCATTTATGCGGATAATTGCCCGCGTAGCTCAATTGGCAGAGCGCAGCATTCGTAATGCTGAGGTTGTGGGTTCAACTCCCACCGAGGGCTGTTTTCGCTTTACTGTTCTTTCCTCCCTTCGCTTTTCTCTAACTGTCAGTTAGATTGCCGGAGTGCCAAGTTGCTGATGTCATCAAGTTTGTTAGAGGTTCCCTTAAAGAAATGACCTACGGAATGCCCCGCGAAAAATTTCAAGGGCAGCCCTGCTACGATTGCGAAGAGCGGGAAGAATGTCATAACGTTATGGGCTATTGTATCCGGGACCTTGCCGCTCATTACGGCAACATTTATCAACCGCCGCCGAACTGCTATCGGCACGATTTGCCGTTCATCCGGCAAACGTAATCATTTTCAGCCAATTAGTTGACCGATAAAGTCAGCCAACATTAAACCGGCAAATGAATTCTTGTTACGGTAACGTTCTGTGCAGTGATTTGATGCGATTTACCGTCCAGCATTTTGGAATTTATCTCACGATAAACGAGCAGTCCCGTTGCCAAATCGTAGTAAGCATCACAATAAGTGTCGGCAGTCAATTCGGATTCCGAAATTTGTGCCAACTCCTGCTGAAGCGGCTTTCGCTCTTCCGGTGCGCCGGCATTCTGCAACAATGAGCGGACAGCAGCAGCGATTTCGTCCGTTTGCGAAACCTTTGCCGTTGTCACCCTGACGACTTCCGAATTGCCTAACCGGTACACTCCTGAAACTTTTCGTGAAACCGAACCGGCCATTCCTTGGTCTGCCGGTTTTTCTACCGTCCACGCAGCCCCTACTTTCAAATATTCGTTCGGCGCATCAATCGCAAAAATCTGATAAGGTTGGAACATATTTATCTGGTCTAGCGAGACTGCTTTGTGCAGGGAATCCCCTTCTACGGTTACCGGCAGCAGTTGCGGCGATTCGTAGAGCATTGCCCAGTTTTTCTCGGATGGTTCAAATGGAAATATCTTACTGCTTGCCGCAGTCACCGTAACACGTTCCGTATTTTGCCCCAACAGAACAGTATCGGGACCGAACCTTTTTATCTGAAATACCCCTTTGATAAGTCCATAAACATCGGGAGTATCTTTGAAATCATAAGGAAATTCCTCAATGACAGGAACCAGAATAGAATACGATGCTTGGGGTATGCGATGCGGGTCAAACACACACCGAAAATTGCCGGAAGAGGCAACCTCCTCCATTTCCGGTCGTAATTCACGCCGAAGATTCGTCCACGTATCCCGCCATACTTGGAGTTCCCCGCTGTTCACCTCTTTGTGTGAACGCAAGGCTCGCAGCACAAACGGACAGGCAATCGCACCTCCAAATAATGTTCCCAAAGCAATACGCCGTGTAATCTTTTTCATAGCAATTCTCCAATGGCAAAATCCTGGAATTCGGACGGCAATCCTGCGCCTCCTATAGTATATAACAATCGAGATGACGTTTTGCGCAGCAAATTCTTGAAAAATTTATCATTTTTCCCATTTTACTCTTTTTCCGGCAGAAAACTGCGCTTGCTGACACCGCAGGACGGCGGACTGTGAATAATGACTAACCGGTTGACATTCCCGTTTCAACCGCTAAAATGATAGGAACAATTGTACCTTGTCGGCACTGTGCCGGAAGGGCTGAATGGCTCTCAACCTTAATGTATAAAAATGGCTAAATACGTTTACAGTTTCGGAAAAGACGGCACCGATGGTGACGCAACGATGAAAAATCTCCTCGGCGGAAAAGGCGCAAACCTCGCCGAAATGGCAAAAATCGGACTCCCCGTTCCCTCCGGCTTCACCATCACCACCGAAGTCTGCACCTATTTCTACGACCACGGCAGAACCTATCCGCCGGAACTCAAAAGCGAAGTCGAAACCGCTATGAAGCAAATCGAAGCAACGATGCGCAAAAATTTCGGCGATACAAACGACCTCCCGCTGCTCGTCTCCTGCCGCTCCGGCGCAAGAGAATCAATGCCCGGTATGATGGACACCGTTCTCAATATCGGTCTCAATGACAGAACCGTCGAAGTCCTCGCCAAAAAATCCGGCGACGAACGATTCGCCTGGGACTGCTATCGCCGGTTCGTCCAAATGTACGGCGATGTCGTTCTCGAAATGAAACCAAAATCCAAAATCGATATTGACCCGTTCGAGGAAATTCTCGAAGCCAAAAAGAAAAAAGCCGGTGTCAAACTCGACTCCGAACTAAAAGCCGAACACCTCAAAGAACTCGTCAAAGAATTCAAAGCGGCAGTCAAAAAACAAACCGGCAAAGATTTTCCCGACGACCCGATGGAACAAGTCTGGGGCGGTGTCGGTGCCGTCTTCGGTTCGTGGATGAACGACCGCGCTATGGTCTATCGCCGGATGAACGGTATTCCGCACGATTGGGGGACAGCCGTCAACGTTCAGGCAATGGTCTTCGGCAATATGGGCGATGACTGCGCTACCGGCGTTGCATTGACCCGAAACGGTGCTAACGGGACACCGGGAATCACCGGCGATTATCTCATCAATGCCCAAGGCGAAGATGTCGTTGCCGGTATTCGGATGCCGAAAAAGATTGAAGAATCTCTCAAAAACGATATGCCGAAGGTCTGGACGCAGTTCTCCGACGTGGCAATGAAACTGGAAAATCATTACCGCGACATTCAGGACATCGAGTTCACCATTGAGCGGCAAAGCCTCTGGATGCTCCAAACCCGCAACGCCAAGCGGACGGGCTTTGCCGCCGTCCGTGCCGCCGTTGATATGGTCAACGAAGGGCTTATCACGCCGGATATGGCGATTGCCCGAATTCCCGCCAACGATGTTACGCAACTGTTGCAGCCGGTTTTCAGCGGAACCGGCTTGAAAGGGAAAACCCCGCTCGTCAAGGGTATTAACGCCGGTCCCGGAGCGGCAACCGGTCAAATCAGTTTTCAACCGGATGATGCTGAAGCGATTTGGCAAAAAAATAACGATGCGAAAATCATTCTCGTACGCAGAGAAACGACACCGGAAGACCTTCGCGGGATGAAAGTCGCCCAAGGTATTTTGACGGCATTCGGCGGGGCGGCTTCGCACGCGGCATTGGTCAGCAGGCAGATGGGAAAGGCTTGCGTTTGCGGCTGCGACGGTATCGAAATTGATTACAAAGCCGAAACGATGACTGTCGGCGGAAAGAAATTCAAGAAGGGCGATTGGATTTCGGTGGACGGCTTCACCGGCAATGTGTATGAAGGTCAGGTGCCGACTTCGCCGAGCGAAATTCTGCAAGTCCTTTTCGAAAAATCGCTCAAAGCGAAAGATGCCCCGTTGTTTCAGCGGTTTCATCAGTTGATGAGTTGGTCAGACCGGTTCCGCAAACTCGGTATCCGCACAAACGCCGACAATCCGAAGGAAGCCGAACGGGCAATCGCTCTCGGTGCCGAAGGTATCGGTTTGACGCGGACAGAACATATGTTCTTCGACCGCATTGACGATTTCCGTAAGATGATTCTTGCCGAAACCGTTGAAGCCCGCGAAGAGGCTCTGAAACCGCTGCTCAAGTATCAGCGTGAAGACTTCGAGGGAATCTTCCGGGCAATGAAGGGCAGACCGGTAACAATTCGTCTGCTCGACCCGCCGCTTCACGAGTTTGTTCCGCACGAGCCGAAGGAACAGGAAGAGTTGGCGAAGCAGATGGGCATTAAGAAGGAAAAAATTGCGGTGCGGGTTCACGAACTTGCCGAGTCGAATCCGATGCTTGGACATCGCGGCTGCCGATTGGGAATCGTGTATCCTGAAATTACGAGAATGCAAGCGCGGGCAATCTGCGAGGCGGCGGTCAACGTGTTGAGGGAGGGGCAGGACGTGCATCCTGAAATTATGATTCCGCTTGTCGGGAACGTTACGGAGTTCCGCAATCAGGAAAAGATTATCCGCGATACGGCGGCGCAAGTGTTCAAGGAGAAGGGCGTTACGGTTGATTATCTTGTCGGTACGATGATAGAGATCCCCCGTGCGGCGGTAACGGCAGATGAAATAGCGAAGGGTGCGGAGTTCTTCAGTTTCGGTACGAACGACCTGACGCAGACGGGTTTGGGTATTAGCCGAGACGATTACGGGGCGTTCATTAACGAGTATCAGGAACTTGACATATTTCCGGCTGACCCGTTCCAGACGCTTGACCAGGACGGTGTGGGCAAACTGATTAAGATAGCGGTTGCCGGCGGTCGGGAGACGCGTCCTGACATTAAGTTGGGCATTTGCGGCGAACACGGCGGCGACCCGGCATCGGTGAAGTTCTGCCACAAGGTCGGCTTGAATTACGTCAGTTGTTCACCGCTGCGTTTGCCGGTAGCGAGACTGGCAGCGGCGCAGGCTGCGATTCAAGAAAAAAAGGAAAAAGCCTGCTGCAAATGTAACAAATAGTTGAACCGGCGCAAGAGTATCGAGCGCAAGAGCGGGGGGGCGTTAGCCCCTCCGGTTTTTTTCATACTAACGTGTGTTACGGTCATTCTTTCATTAGACTTGTTCCGCAACCGGTGAAAACGGGATTGAATTGCCGTAATCAGAGCCGCTATCGCAAGACGGCGAAGAACATTTTATCCGCTAATGACCGCCGGCTTCACTAATCGTTCAAAATCTGTTCCGCTCCCTGAACACAGGAACGAAAGTACATCGTTTCTAAAACAAAACAGACGATGATGATGACCGTCAAGAAAAATCCCGCAGCAGAAGCCGCACTTTCCGCACCTTTTGACGTTGCTGTCAATGCTATCCGCATCATCAGGAAGTACATCGCCCAACACACCATCTCACAACAAAAAGCCCATCTGCAAAAGTTGTTACTTGAAATTATTTTATCGGGTTTACATCTCAAGAAAAGCGTTTTATTTATTGGCTCTGCTAACTGGTTTATCACATTCAGACTACGAAAGTCATACCAAGTCATACGGCTATCCGGTCGAACGCTGACATCAACGGTATCCAGTAAGCGGTGATACAACTTCCAGCCGAAAAAGAGGCGGGGCGAGTTAAGAGCAAGATAAATAAGCACACTTACTATGTACACTGTTGTTACTACACCTACACCTTTGCCTATCAGTTGCTTTTTCGTACTATCATCCGTCGGTACAAGGCAGAGCAACATCATAAGGGCGAAAAGTGCTGCCCCCGAAATCCACCAGCCCTTAAAGGCGGAGCGGATATTATCTAACAGGGGGGACGACGGCAGCACCGGCATCGGCACGGACGGAAAAATCAGTCCCGGTACTTGACCGGCGAGTCCCTTATGTCCGCCTTCAGTTTCGAGCCGGGTTGTTCGGGTGATAATCCCTCGTGCAACAAGATTCTCAAGTTCCTGCTGCGAAATGAGACGCGACTTCGTTCCGTTGTTGTCGTAGTAATACCAGTTCATTGCTGTTCATAATTGTTAAGGGTTACTTTACTGCGGCTTTATTTCTTCTTGCCGATTTTTTCTCCGATGAACATACCAAATACTGTAAACACTAGTGTTATGACGAGAAATACGCCTAGACCTCCCCCATTGGGTAGTACAATATGCTGTGTCGGTATTGGAGGATATCCTGGAAATAATGATGCAGTTTTAGTTACTTCTGTCATCGTGAGGTTCGGGTTTTCTAATATTATGTTTCTGGCTATCATAGCCCCTATCACGAAACCGGCACTGCCGCCAAGAACACCGCCCAAGATCTCACCGCCATCCCAGTTTGTTGCCTTACCGGCAGGTTGCGGCTGTGCCGTGTGTGCCGGAAGCGGGACGGTAAACGGGTTGTCTGGTTCTTGCTGTACCGGCATTGGTACGGTGAACGGGTTGTCTGGTTCTTGCTGTACCGGCATTGGTACGGTGAACGGGTTGACCGGTTCTTGCTGTACCGGTATTGGTACGGTGAACGGATTAGCCGGTTCGATAGGGGGCGGTGTTGGCGGAGTCACGCTCGCCGCGGCAGGAACCGTTAATACCGTTTTGCAATTAGGGCAGGTTGTTCTTTTGCCAGCCTTATCGTCATCAACCTTATATCTCTTATCACACTGCGGACAGGAAAATGCAATCGTCATTGTTGCATAATTTTGTTACGGGAACGCCGACAAGACCGCTTTTAGAACAGGAGCGGTGCGATCACAAAATAGGATATCTTCCCGCCGACCAAAGCGTTTTCTACGTAACTGTTTTCAAGACAGAAACGCTGAAGATTTCCTTGCAGAAGTGCGCAAACGCTCCCTTACAGGAGGCGCACAGTTTTTCACTTCTGC
>JAITOZ010000164.1 GCA_031289675.1 Planctomycetaceae bacterium | reverse complement strand
CGTTATAACAGGTTAAGTGTCCAAAAGGTCAACAAAATAATATTTTGCTTTTGCGGGGACATTACGGCGGTCTCTGCCGCTGTCATCGTTGGCGTGAATCGGCGCACGGTTGATTCCTATTATATCGCTGCCGGAGTATTGTACGCTGACACAGTTGCAGCAGGTTTACGAAACGGTATTAGGCTGTGAATTACTTAAAGTTAATTTTCGCCGCAAAATCGAAGACAAAGTGGTAGAAACCGACCAATTTACGGACATCAGCGGTCATCGACCGTCAAGATTGTTCAAAAGGAAACAAGAATACTAACCCTCATTTAGTCCGGTATCATTGATACCGGAGAAAGGAAACTATTATGTACGGAGCCGTTATCGCAAGATAGCGGCAGGTTGTTTTCTGCTGCTGTATCGTTTAAACTATGATTTCGGCATTTAATTTACAATGCAGCAATGCGTTCCGATACAATAAAAGCGATATCGCGGCAATTTTTAGGTTACGACATAATACTCCAACGATGCAAAATATCATCATCAAGGCTTCGGCAGGTTCAGGGAAAACCTATAAGTTAAGCAACCGGTACATCGGTATTCTTTTCAGTCAGGCTGCACCCGAAACAATTTTGGCTTCAACGTTTACACGAAAAGCCGCCGGTGAAATTCTTGCCCGGATTCTTACCCGTCTTTCCGATGCCGCTTTGTGTAACGATAAATACGCCGAACTCTCCGAAGCGTTACAAAAAGACCATCTGCCGCCGTGTCCCGATGCCGGTGAATTACAGCGTATCACGGCACAGACAGCACGGAATTTGTACAAACTGCGTATCAGCACATTGGATTCGCTCTTCAATAAAATCGCAACGGCTTTCACTTTTGAACTCGGTCTGCCGCCGGGCTGGACAATTCTCGACGAAGCCGGCTATGAACGGATTATACACGAAGGCGTACATCAGGTTCTCGCCGACTCCCCTAAAAACGATGCCAAAAAACTGCTCTCGCTGTTACATCAGGGCAGAGAGGAACAAACGGTAACGAAGGAAATCATCGAACTGGCAAAAAATTATTTGCCTTTGAGCAGAGAAACTAATATGACACCGGACGTTTGGGGAAAAGGTTTATGTTACAAAAAGGAAATACCCGAAGACGAATTCAACCGGATGTTTGAGATTTTTAAGCAAACGCCCCTTCCTGTAACAAAAAAAGGAACAGTTAATGCCGGTTTGGAAAAAGGGTGTGAAGATGTCCGTCTTGCTGTTGAGAAAGGCGATTGGAAGCGGCTTTTGGAAATCGCTCTTGTTAAAAATTCTGCCGGAGACGGGTCTTACAAGGCGTATAACACGGAAATTGACGGTATTCTGGCAGATTGTGTTACGAAAATTAAAGACCGCGCTGAGGCGGTATTGATTAACAAACTTATCGGTAAAACACAGGCGGCAGGAAAACTGCTCGCTTTGATTACTGAGGCTTGCGGTGAAATTTTATATCGAGAACGCGGATACCGGTTTGACGATATAACGCTGCTCTTATCGCTTTGGAATCAAGAGTCCGGCGGTACCGTGAACTCGCCGTTAGTAACGCACCGTCTTGATGCCGAAACGAAACATATCCTTCTCGATGAGTTTCAGGATACATCGCTGCCGCAGTGGAACGTTGTCAGAGCCTTTATGGACAATGCGGTCAAAACCGGTTCAGCATTCGTTGTCGGCGACCTGAAACAGGCGATTTACGCCTGGCGGGGCGGTGTTGCGGAAATCTTTGATAATGTCAAAGCGGCATTCACCGGAATCCGCGAAGAAACTTTAGAAAAAAGTTACCGCAGTTCGCCGGTCATCATTGATACGGTCAATAAGATTTTTTGTAACATTGCTCAAAATGAATCGTTACAAGACGATAATTATCTGGACGCTGCCGTCCAATGGAGTACACGTTTCAATTTGCACGAGACGGCAAAAGACACTGCCGGTTACTGCGTTCTCGAAACGGTCGATGCCGAAGACCGTTCGCCGGACAATGACAACGAAGAAAACGGAGAGAGCAATGCTGCCGGTGATGCGTTCACGGATTACGTTGTTGCCCGCATTGCGCAGTTGCACAGCGAACATAAAGAGGCAAAAATCGGGGTTCTTGTTTTACGTAACAAAAAAATCGGCAGCATCATTGCCGGTCTAAAGCAGCGTTTTAACCTCGAAGCAAGCGAAGACGGCGGTGTTCCGCTGACGAACTCCAATGCGGTGCAGTTTGTTCTTTCGGCAATGAAGTTAGCCGACCACCCCGGCGATACCGCTGCCCGTTATCATCTGACACTCGGACCGCTCGGTGAATATCTCGGCATAACAGATTACAAGGATTCTTATCAGAGTGTATGCGCCTCGCGGACTATTCGTAACAGTATTGCAGAGAACGGTTACGGCGAAACGCTCAGAGAGTATCAGCGGGTCCTCTCGGTTTGGTGCGATGAGGAAAATAACGGGCGTGAAAAACAGCAACTCGGCAAACTCGCTGCATTAGCCTATCAATTCGACGGCGAAGCAAGCGGAGTGCGTACCCGCCGGTTCATCGAGCGGGTACAAACGGCAAAAGCGGAAAGTCCGACTGCCGACCCGATACAAGTGATGACCATTCATAAATCGAAAGGAATGGAATTCGACATCACGGTACTGCCCGACCTCGACAGCAAATTGGTCAAAAGCAGTCCGCCTATTATTGTTGCGAGAGACCATCCGGCTGCGCCTATCAATTTTATCACGTGTTATGCCGACAAAGATATTTTGCCGATGCTGCCGATAGAGTATCAAAATGCGTTTGCAGGCAGGTTACGCAGCGAAGTCATTGAATCGCTGGATGTGCTGTATGTTGCCGTTACGAGAGCGAAACGTGAATTAGTAATAATTGTAACGGAAAAAGGAACACAATCATTCGGCAATAAAACGCTGCGGAGTCTTTTGCTCAATGCGCTGGGGAAAGACTATCGGCACGGCAATCCCGATTGGCAAATGAGTCCCTACGGACACAGCGAACCAGAAGGAGAACCTCATCGTTTGCCGCAAGACACTCGCTGGCACGATGCCGCCCCGCCTGCTGTTCTGCCGCAACCTTTCATTTTCCGCCCTGCACCGTTGCGGCATCTCACCCGCAAAACACCGTCGGGAGAAGAATTGTCAATGCCGCGGGACGGTGTTGCGTTTTCTGATATTCCTTCTGCGGACGGACACGGTCGATTATTGGGAATTGCTCTTCACCAATGTTTTGAATACGTTCTGAAAAAACATCAGTGGCTCGATGATTACGCTGCGGACAAAGAAGAATTGATACAAAACGTCAAAAACAGCGAAACGGCATCACTGGATTGGGACAGCGTTGCCGATTCGTTTATTGCTGCGTGTCAGAAACCCAATGTTCGGCAATTATTATCACGGCATAAGCAGCCGAACGAGGCGGAGACGGCAATCCCCGCCTCGGACGAGGAGTTGGAAGTGGAATCGGAGCGACGGTTTATTGTCCGTCTTGACGATAATCTTTGGCGCGGGTCGATAGACCGGCTCGTCATCCGCCGCCGTAATGGAAAAGTGACCGCTTTGGAGGTAATTGATTTCAAATCCGATGTTATAGAGCGGACGCAGCAATATGTCCCGCAGTTAGAAGCGTACCGCAAAGCATTAGCGAAACTTTACCGGATAGAACCATCGAAAATTACGGCAAAGATACTTTATTTCACGCTCGATAAAGTTGTTACGCTGTGAACGTGTTATACTTGAAATTTCGGCTTTTGTGATTACTGTCATCAACGTAAAAAATACACGCTAGCATCTCGGCAATTCCACAACGAATGTTGCCCCTTGATTTGTACCGCCGCTGAACGCTTCGATACGTCCGCCGTGTTCCTCAATAATCCGATGCGTAATGGACAGCCCCAAACCGGTACCGCTGCCTTGCCGGCGGTGCGTGTAAAACGGCTCGAAGATATTTTGTAACACATCGCTTTCCATTCCGAAACCGTCATCCTGAAAGGTTAAAACAACTGCCGACTCTTTCTCCTCAAGACGAACTGTGACCATTCCGTCCGCTTCGGTACTTTGAAACGCATTCGTGAGTAAATTAAGGATAACCTGTTTTATTTCCTGCGGATGTACTTTCACTTCGAGATGTTCGGGCAAATTCAGTTTTACGTTTTTTTGCTTGAATACCGACTGCTGGCGGACTAATTCAGCCATATCAGTAATAATCGTTACAATATTTGTCGGCACTTTTTCTTTTGTCTCGTTTCGGGCAATACTCAATAATTGTTCAGTAATTTTTTTGCACCGAAACGCTTCGTCTTGAATCATTTTCAGATATTTTTCGGCGAATACTGTATCCGTCCCGCTGTTCTGCTCAACATCATCGTTAATGCGGCGCTGTAGCAATTCGGCAGCACCGGAAATCACCATCAGCGGATTATTGATTTCGTGTGCCACGCCGGCGGCAAGAAAACCGACACTTGCAAGCCGCTCGCTGCGCACCAGTTCTTTTGACCGCTGTTTTATTTTTTCATCTAAATCGCTTTTACTCTCTTCAATCTGTTCCACTTTTTCTTGAAAACGCTGTGTCATCAGGTTCATCGCCTCCGCAAGTTCAGCAATTTCGCCCTTCGCATTCACGCTGATACGATAATCGAAGCGTCCGGCAGCAACGTGCCGCGAACCGTTGACAATCGTTTGCAGCGGATTGAATATCCAGCGGTACGAAAGATGAACAAGAAAGAACATTAACGTAACGGAAATTGTTACATAAAAAATTGCTGAACCTTTCAGCCAAACGGCGTGCCGCTGTATCGTCCGTGAATAACCTTGCAGTTCATCATTAAGAAGCACGGGCAGCGTATCGGTATATTTTTGTAAGTTCAATAAACAGGATTCCGCCGCATCAATACCGCTGTCCGATGAACTCCAATCTGTTTGGGATACAGATGTCTCCAAAGCGGCAGCGGTAAAGCGGATGTTTTGCAGCGTTTCCCTTTCTTGAGCGAAGGAATCCTTGATGCCGCTTTGTGCTATCCGGTCATCAAGAACCTGCTGATATTTCTGACCGGATTGCTTGAGACCGAAGAGCGTTTTTTGAAACTGTGATTCGAGAACCGTATGATAACCGCCGGCATAGAGCGGTGAAATCCGCAGCCGAGTATGCAATATCCCCCGCAGTTCGCCGAGACTCACCTGCAATTCGCTCACTTGACCGGCTATTTTGTGAGCGAGCGGCAGAACATTCACACGCCACGCAACATCGCGAACCTGTTTTTGATACAAATAAACAGCGTAAAGTTCCGCACCGGCAAGGACAGAAACAAGCAAAATCAAAATCCCCAGCGAGGCGAGAAACTTATTGCGAATCATTGACAGCAAATCATTAACAGTATCATTTTCATCGGTATTATTGTATCGGTACAGGTAATCGAAATTATGGTTTCTTTTGGTTCCAAAATTTCTGCAACATTGTCTTTTGCAGCATTATTTTTGGAAAAATCTTTTCGACAGCATCGTGAACTCCGTCCGCAATCAAATGCCGGTTTAACGTATGAACAAAAGAATCAATGCGGACTGCCGTCTGCGGGTCTGCCCCCGCCTTAAAACGCTCTATGGTCTTTTGATACTCCTCCCAAAGTTCCGCCATATTCGGCACCGGCTGGTCAAGTGATTGTAAATAATCAATATAGACCGTCTGCCAATATTTTAATTCCGCAATGTAGTTTTTCATCCGCTGAATTTTTTCGCTTTTTGTTACCGATTCATATTCAGACAGATAAAGAAAAAATTGTTCTTTTGCTAAAATGTCCAGATTGGTTTCGAGTAACGATGTTGTTTCGCTGTGTTTATTCAGACTATTTTTCTGCTGACGGTGTTGCTTTCGACTACGTTGTTTCAGGAAATACAAATAAATTTGCTTTTCGCAGAACGGATAGACAAAAACCGGTCTTTGTTGGGCATTGATACCGAATTCGTCTTGCGTTCGTTTCAAAATCCGCAGTGTGAGTTCGTGCGGACACTGCCGCAAATCCCGCAGTTGCATAATACGGACAAACGTTTGCCGGTCAACAGTCTCCGGCTTGATTTCGCCGAAAATGTTTTTTGCCGCAAGCATAAGAACGCAGAGCGAAAAAACCAAAGCGAGCGAGAGAATAAAGAGAATACGGATAAACATTATTCAGATGCGAAGGAACGGCGGTATTGACCATTATACAGAAATGACCGTCATACCGGAACGGATTGAGAGCAAATTCGCCGTCCCGGTAAGATAGGCGGATTTTCAATATATGCAAGCAATTCTGACCAACTTTCCAGCAGTTCCCCGCACCCGCCGGTAGGTAGGAAAATACCGGAGGGGATGTCCTTTTACTCCCCGCTAACTAGGGCAACCCGCACGCCGATGCTGAAGTTCGCAAAGTTGCGCAGCATAACCGAGTTCCGATATCGCTCTTGCCCCCATTCCCGTCCGCTGCGACATCTTTTCTACCTTGTCGCCGAAGTCCATAAACTGCTTCGCTGCGAGGAGAATGGGACCGGAAATCACCGCTAAATGGAGTGCCGTTTTTTTGGCGAGGGCGTAGCACGAATCACTGAACTTGCTCAATCGGCGGCTCATCGACTGCATTCCTCTGATGAGCGGACCGTCTTGTGCAAAAAACTCAACGTAGGCTCTTCCGGCTTTAACTCCGCTTGTATCGGACATTTTTTCTCTTGACGGCTCGTTAGCAAGCCGATATAATAATCACAGTTGGGGGCGGGGAAGTTCCAAAATTACATTGCGGAGGTTTCTAATGGGACAAATCATTACAACAACTATCACGGTGCTAATCGGTTTTCCGCTTGCCTTTGTGCTGGCGTTTCCTGATGTCACGTGGTTTCATATCATTCCGGCGATAAAATTGTTTTTGACAGGAGGACAATGAAACTTCATATTGACCTTATCATCTTGCTTTGATGATTGAGGCTGGTCTGATTTCAGGAACGGAAAAGGTTAATCGTTATTCACGTTTTGTTATTGTTCACCGGCTTACATTGGCAGGTCACGAATTTTTGGCAAACGCAAAAAACGGCACACTATGGACGAAGGCAAAAAAATTAGCCGGTCATCTTGCCCTCAGTGCCTTTTCGGCGGTCTTGAAGGAGTCTGCCGTTAAACTCTGCATATCGCAACTTTAACGTTGTTTCTATTTCATTATCTCCGCCAACTCTTTGACGCTTATCGTCTGCACATTCTTGTTATTCTGCTGCTTGGCAAACGGATTAAAGTCGTCCGCTTTGACAATTTTCTTACCCTTTTCCCGATTGACGTTATGTATCAGTGCCAGTATCTGCGAGGTCTGTTCCCATTGCGACCGCAGTTTACCGTTTGCCATAGCGGTGAGTTCCTTCACCGTGAACGCATCGGGATTTACTCCGGCAATTCCGGCAAGTTCGTAGATCCATTCCCAATACCATCGAGCTGATTCTCGAACTCGGTCACTGCCTTGTCGATTTCCTTGTCCATCTTTTCCGTTCTCTTGGTGAATACCTGCTGCATCCTGCTCAAGGCGTTGTTCATTTTGTCCGTTATCACCCGGAGATTTTTTCTCACCTCCGGGTTCTGGAAAAAATTGATGTACTCCTCTGTAAAGGCTTTTTGTCCTTCCCAAAGAGCGTCGCCGCCCATTGAGCAGCCGAATTCCTCATCGGTGATACCTTCTTTGTCTGCCCAGTGCCGGAGTTGCCGCTTATATCAAGAAGTTACTGTACCGCGTTGATTTTGTCTCTAAAACAGAAAGGTTGATAGATGTTCCCTATTGCGAAATTTAATTACCATTACGGCAGCAACCGAGTTGCCGAATATATTGAAGTTCGAGATGAGGAGCGAATAAGAGGCTGGAGGTGTAAGCCCCCGATAGGCGTTCCCCCATTAATTTTTGGCTGCCTTGACGGTATTATAAAGAAGCATCGCAATCGTCAACGGACCGACACCGCCCGGTACCGGACTGATTGCCGAGACAATGCTCTTGACCGCATCAAAATCGACATCGCCGCAAATCTTACCGTCCGCCGTCCGGTTAATGCCGACATCAATCACAACAGCACCGGACTTCACCATATCGGCTGTTACAAATTTCGCTTTGCCGACTGCAACGATTAAAATATCCGCCAATCGGGTTGTTTCCGCAAGATTTTTCGTCCGGCTATGCACAAAAGTAACAGTTGCATCGGCGGACTTTCCTTTCTGTACAAGCATCAAACCGACCGGTTTTCCGACAATGTTACTGCGCCCGAGAACAACGACGTGCTTTCCGGCAATTTCAATGCCGCTGCGTACAAGTAACTGTACAATACCGTGCGGGGTACAAGGCAGGAAGCGGGGACGCCCCTGCGAAATGAGACCGGCGTTTTCGGGATGAAAAGCGTCCACGTCTTTTTTCGGGTCAACCGCATCGCATACCTGTTGTTCATCGCATCCCTTCGGCAGGGGCAACTGCACGAGAATACCGTGAACGTCATTGTCGGCATTGAGTTGTCTGATAAGCGTTAGCAGTTCGCTCGTTACAGTCGTTTCCTGAAGACGGATAATCCGGCTGATAATGCCTGCCTGCTGACACGCCTTGGCTTTGTTGCCGACATAAATTTGACTTGCCGGGTCGTTGCCGACGAGAACGGCGGCAAGGCAAGGCGTGATATTTTTTTCGGCTTTCAGTGCCGCGGCATCGGCAGCGACTTCGTTTCGGATTTCCGCTGCCGTTTTTGTCCCGTTGAGAATTTGCATTGATTTTACGTATTAGATTGACATATTCGACCGCCGCCTTCAGATTTTAACCACTCCACTCACAATCAATAGTACCGTTTTACTTCCATACCCGCCAAACGCTGAATATCATCGGCAATGTTGTCGAGTTGCTGCGGCTCCAACGGCTCAACCCAAGGTTCTGGAACATCACGGGCAACCGTATAAAGTTGAACGCAGCGCACATTACGCAATTTCTGTAACTGCTGCGTATATGCCTTAAGTTCGTTTTCGTCCGGCATCTTACCCCGCAAATTAAAAAAACACGTCTGGATAATAAGCGGCTGACTTTGGGAAAACGTTTGCAAATTCGTCAGTATTTTTTCAAAAGGCACGCTTGATTGCGATACTTTTTGAAAATACTCCGCCGTCCCCGCATCAAGTTTTGCCCAAATTTCGCCGTTACTGAGGACAATTTCGGTCAAAGCATTTCTGACCGATTCGCTATGCAGCGTCGAAGCATTCGTAATCAAAACGATTTTTACGTCCGTCCGGCACATTTCGTTACGGACGGCAACGACCCGCTTTACGGCTTCGTTGAATTGCGGAAACAACGTCGGCTCGCCGTCGCCGCTAAAAGCAATGTCCCGCAATTCGCGCTTTTCTGTCGGAACGGATTCAAGCCAAGTATTACGGAAAAGCGAGGCATCTTTATACGAACCAATCAGTTGCCGCAGTTCATCTTCAACGTGTTCGAGAAAGGATTGCGGAGCCGTACCGCCTTTGCCCGCTTCTTTGTCTTTTCCGTTCTCTTCGGCAAGAACCTGACAATAGACGCAGGCAAAATTGCACAGACCGGCAGGGCTTAAATTGACACCCAGCGACAGACCGCCGGAGCGTCTGCTGATGACCGGATAGACATATTGAAACGCACCGAAACGGCGCGGATGATATTTATAGACGTTCATACGGGGGAAGTGATGAGCGGCGGGTCATTCGACCTGCGGTCGAAAAAATGTGTCTGAACCGATAGAGTTTTCCTCTCGCTTGTGAACTCTGTCGCTCGCCACGCACAACCCGCCGCTCACTGTATTACGGCGCACTGTATCCTTCACTTACCGGCACTTCGGACTCCGTTGGAATATACACGTTTGCCAGCAAGACCTTCGTCGTGCCGGTCTTTATGTAACGAACCAGCGTACTCTTCTCGTGCCTATCCAATTCGCTCAAACTGTCGGCAGCATTGTCGTCAAGGCGGGTAATGACATCGCCTTTTTGTAAGCCGATTTTTTCCAGCGGCGAACCTTCAACGGGGTCGGACAGCAATCGGGCGGCAATAAAGCGGTTGCCGGGAATTTGCACTTTATCAATACGGAAAGATGCCCCCAGTTTCGGTGAATAAGTTCCTTCGGTCGTGTCCGCAACAACGGGTCTTTCAACCGTAACAGTTTTTTCTACGATGACGGGTTTTTCGATAATGACCGTCGAAGGCTGCGACGGGACAATCACGACCGGTTGTGTCCGCCGGTAATAATCGTATCGGGACATTCCGTTGGCAATGGCAGCGGCAGCCCCTACGGCACCGATGACGGCGAGAGTTTTTCCAAAGTCGTTATGGTGATGGTCATCGTAACGGTATCTTGGCGGCGGCGGAGTCGGTCCCCAAGGACGCGGAGACGACGGACCGCCTGGCCGGGGTCCTTTCGGCGGTTGAGCAAACAATGGAGATGCTGCCGTTGAAATGAGCATTGCTGCCGTTACAATACCGATGAACAAACGATTTCGCCAATGATTTTTATGTATCGCCATTGGAAACCTCCTTTTGGTTAAGTTTTTTTAGGTCTCGATCGGAGGGCTGACACCCTCCCGCTCTTTACTTTGTTACCCGTGTTACCCGCCGCACGGTACTCTCTGCTAAACCTATGGTACAATTATACCCTAAAAACGATGCATTGGCAACTGCGCACGCAAATTCTGCAACTTGATAAGCCCGTTTTTATGGGAATTGTCAATGTCACCCCTGACAGTTTTTCTGACGGCGGACACTTTTTCACTACGGACAATGCCGTCAGGCACGCTTTGGAACTTGTCCGCAGCGGTGCCGGTATCCTCGACCTCGGCGGCGAAAGTACCCGACCGGGCAGCAGCGGTGTTTCTGCCGATGAGGAATTACAACGGCTGCTGCCTGTTATTGAACACTTGCGGCGGTTGAAAGTTTCGGTGCCGATTTCCGTTGATACGGCAAAAGCCGATGTTGCTCAAAAGGTTATCAGATACGGGGCGGAAATCATTAACGATGTTTCCGGTCTTGCCGACCCCGCTATGATTGATGTTCTGCGCCGCAGCGGCGCAGGATACTGCTTAACGCACACGCAGGGAATTCCCAAAACGATGCAGGATAATCCGCACTATAAAGACGTTACCCAAGAGGTGCTGGCATTTTTGAGAGAACGGCGCAGCGGACTGATTGCATCGGGCATTATGCCGCAGCGGATTGCCGTTGACCCCGGTTTGGGATTCGGAAAGACGGCGGAGCATAACTGGCAACTGGTCGAAGAGATGGACAAATTTCTTGCGTTGGATTCGCCGCTGCTGGTCGGACACAGCCGCAAGCGGTTCTTGGCAGCACGTTTTGCCGACAGGGACGAAGGAACGCATTTTGTTACAAAAATACTGCTGGAAAAAGGCGTACATATTGTTCGGGTACATTGTTTGGAGCAGCGCACGAGCGGGGAGTGTTAGTCCTCCCGTGCCGACTTCTGCTCCGCCATCACAAGACGGCGGCACATCAGGGCATCAGGGTTGATTTCTCTCTGCCCTGCCTGCTCAGATTGCATCAGTCTCTCTCAATTTCCAGTCTCGGTTTTCCTACCGGCACAGCCTGTTCCACATGCGCATTGTCCGCCTCCAATCCCTCGCTGGACAAGGCAAAGGCGAAATCATTTTTTTCGCTGCTTTCCACGCTCACCGGCTCAATGCCGGAGGTGGACTGCGCACTGTATT
>JAITOZ010000143.1 GCA_031289675.1 Planctomycetaceae bacterium | reverse complement strand
CAGGATATTTTTCAAAATCATCCTGTCAATCTTGTTAATCCTGTCTAAAATCATTTTCCTTCGACGATTTTGATTTCCTCTGCCGTCAATCCGTAGAGTTCGTACACGATTGTATCGATTTCCCTATCGAGAATCAATATCCGCTGTTCGTGAAGGCGGCGGTCGGAGTCCGATATGGCACTGCGAAGTTTCGTCTGTGCGGCAAGCATTTGCTCCGCCAAGTCAACCAATCGGGCGTGCCGCTGTTTCATCTTTTTGTCCGATAAATTCATCGGCGGTACCGGAAAATCGTTGATAAGGTTAATCTTGATTTCAGGAAATAACTGACCAACCTGCGGATGAGCGTTACGGTAATACCACGTCATCAAACGGGAATTAAGCAATGCAAGGAAAAAGCGTAAATCAATCGCCGTATCACACGGAATACAAACAAAAACATTGTTACTGAAATAATAGCCGACATCATCAAGACAGGCAAGAACATAATCTCCTGTTCGGCGAATCACCAATTTTTTCGTTTCAAAATACTCCGGCTTACCTAAACCGGCGTAGTCGTTCTTTTTGAAAAAATCTTTTGTATAGTGAACCCACATACCGTCCCACTTCAAAAAATACCGCTGCACCTCGTCCCGACCGAAAATCAGTTTTTTGCATTGCCGATTTAGTTTTTTATCTACAAACAATTTTTTGCGGACATTGCCGGAATGAATTCCTTCGTGAACATCAAAAAATTCGTTCAGTTGAGGCTTTGCCCACAACTTTTTCAAAATATCCAAAGACGCATCCGTCAAAAGAATATTAAATTTACTGCCGGGCAATTCAGAAAAAATACTTTGTTGAACGGCATTTTTGATAACCTCATCGTCGTTCTTTTTGTGAATAGCAATTTGAATCTTTCGTCTGCCGTTGTGCGATCCCTTAATACCGGTTATTGTACAAACTTCAAGGTTGACCTGTTGAAACGGAGTTCCCCAATGATCGATAGTTTTAAGCGTCATCGTTTCGAGTAACTGCCGCCGCGTTGTTTCGTAATTTTTCAAAAGAATAATATCCGGTAAAACTTGTCCCCAAAATCCCTTATCTTTAATCAGATGAATGGATTTTTCGACAAATAAACGGAATAAATCTAAAATACCAACCGAGGCTGCCGGATATTTTTGTGCAAAATATGCTTTTTCGTCATCACTAAACTTTGCCGCTTTTTGTCCCCAGGGCGGATTGCCAACCACAATGTCGAAGCCGCCGTGTTCGCTGAAAATGTGCGGAAACTCTTTGTGCCAGTCAAAGGCGTTCACCTTACGCAAGGCATCGTCGTCAAACAACGACATCTGTTTACCAAGGTAAAAATCACTGCCGACCAGCGAATTGCCGCAACGGATATTCGCGTCCAAGTTCGGTAAGTATTTGCGGCTGAAAAGTGCCGGATGACTCTCCTCCGTTTCGTGTTCCAATAATTTTAAATATAACGATAATTTCGTAACCTCCGCCGCTATCGGGTCAATGTCAACTCCGTAAATACTGTTCAGTAACAGACGCTGCTTTTCGTCTATCGATAACCGGTACGATAAATAGCCCGATTCGTAAATCACACCGCTTTTCAACGCCTTTTTGATGTTCAGAGGCTCCGTATAGTACGATAAATAATAATCGAGCAAAAAGGTATAAGCCCCGACCAAAAAACTGCCGCTGCCGCACGCAGGATCAAGGATAGTTAATAGTGAAGAGTGAAGAGTGAATAACGGAGGACGTAATTTCGTACCGACAGTTTCCCGGATAATATAATCGACGATGTACTGCGGCGTGTAATAAACGCCACCGGCTTTGCGGACTTCCGGCTTCTCCTCCACCGCGGCACTGTGCGATGCCGTGAGCCGGATCGTCTTGCCTAAAAAACGTTCGTAAATACTGCCGAGAATCTCAATCGGCAGTACCGAAAATTCATACGGGCTTTCAGGATAGTACAATCCTGTTACAATATCCGTCAGAACCTTGTCCGGTACGGTCAACCGGTCGAGCCAGTCCTCCTGTTTGAAAAGACCCGCATTGTACTTGTCGTCGGCAACTTCGAATATTTTTTGTAACTCACGATAGATGCCTTTGTTCTTTGCCGCATTGAGGAGTTTTCCGTACTGTTCGATCCGGCGGTCTTCCGCAATGCGCAGGAACAGAATCCGGTCGATGATCCGCTGAACGGCAACGTTCAGATTGTGCTGATCGAGACCGGGATTGAACTTCGCTATATTCCGTGCAAGAATGAGCCGCCAATCTTCGACGAGAGCCAATAAATCCTGATCGACTTCGCCGGTTCCTTTTTTGTTGCGAGACGCTTCGATGTAACGGTCGAAACTGCCTTTCAGGATCGCTTCTTTGGAAAACGTACCGAAAATGTAATCAAAATTCGTTCCAAAACCTTCGAACGAACATTTTTCGAGATACTGATCGAATCGGCAATAAAAAATGCGGGCGGCGGACGCTTTATCGTTTTTGTGCGGTTTTATTCTTGTATCGTAAACGGCAAATTCCTCGAAGTCGGTGAGAATGGAGAGCGGCAGTTTGGCGGTGTAACCGTAACGGCGGAGTTGAAAGGCGGGGGCGATTTCGTCACGGATATTGACGGACGGCTTTTTGGCTTCGACGAAGAACTTCCGGGAGCCGGCGATTCGGAACGAATAATCCGGGGCTTTGGGACGGTTATCGATTTGAATATGATCTTCGCGTACGACATCCCGATACTGTTCGGAATAACCGTTTGAATTATTGACATCCCAGCCGATCAGCGTGAAAAACTTGTCGATGAAGTCGGTGCGCGTATTGGCTTCATCGTACTCCGAACTCTTGTACTGAGCAATGTTGCTGCGGAAAATATCAATGAGGGAGCGTAATGGGTCGTGCATCGTTATTAAAAAAGTCCCTATCAATCACTGCCGGTATCTTTGTACCTGCCGCCCGCAATGCTACCGCGGCGGTTCCGATGTTCCGCACAAATGCAAATAACTTGTTCGGACAGATTCCGTTAAACCAAGTTCAGCGGCAATGTCAAGAATTAACGCTTTGCCCGACTCCCATTCGGACTCAACGGACATCGTTTCCAATTCGGCAAAAGTACGGACTGCCTCCGGCAAATCCGGCAGAACGTCTAATGTGATTTCTATTTCCCGCCCCTCAACAACGGCTTGTGTCCGTTGCCGGTATTTCCGCACCGCTGCCGCCTGACGGAAACCAAGAGCCGTTAATAACTGTTCTGTTGATTCCGAATCGGGAATCTGTATCTCGATTTCCTTTCGGGTCTTCGTTTGAGAATCTATCTTCGGACCCTTATAAGTCAGAAATCGTTCTGTCTCTCCGTTGGGATAGAAACGGCAGCGCAGCCGAAGACATTCATCGCTTTGCCGAAAATCTTTACTCGGATGCGCAAAGAACCAATCCGTTTCTTCAACCGCACTGCCGAACGGAGGACAGCCGAAGCAGTGCAAGCGGTGTTGAAATTCGTTGACATCAGGAACCCGGAATTTTGCTTCGACTTCGTACATCAGCGGTTAAACAGTTAAAAAAGAGGAGACCGGCTGTCCGCCGCTTCCTTACGAAACCATCACTCTTCCGGCATCTGTACCCGTTACGGCAGTACCCGTTTCGCTCCGCAGTACATTGTGCTGCTGATACGTCAAAATGTAGGCATCTTCGTCCTGTTCTTCATAAAAGTTCCGCAGCGTTCCCGTTGCCAGAAAACCGAGCGAACGGAAACATTGCAACGCCGTCAGGTTTGTTTCCCTGACTTCGACAACTATCTTATGCCGATTCTGATAAATCAGTTTGCGGATTAATTTCTGTACGATTTGCCGGGCAACACCCTTTCGCCGATACTGCTCGTCAACGGCGATGTTCGTCAGAAATATCTTGTGTCTCGGCGTTTCATAAATTGCGTAGCCGACAACTTTCCCTTCGTACTCGGCAACGACACCGATACAATTCCTTGATTGCAGACAGCGTAAGAATTCGCCTTCGTTCCAGGGGAACTCAAAACTTGCCGCCTCGATAGCCATTACTTCGGCAAAGTCATTTCTAATCATCCATCGAACGTTCACGTGAATGTCCTTTTCGTGGTATAATTCCATTTTTACCGCTCCATCAAAAATCCTATATTGGGGATTGTAACATTCCCGCCGGTACTTTGCAAGAGCCAAAATATTTTTCCGGTTTATTTCCACTCCAAAACTCCGCCCGAAAAGCCGTCTTGTAATTGGATATCCAGACGCAAAGCACGGGTTTCGACGGCATCGAATTCGACCGTATTGTATTTGTCCTTCTCAATGCCGAACGCCCCAGCCGTCTTCACCGGCTTCCAATCATCGCCGTCCTTGTACGAAAGCGTCCACGATTTCGGTATCTTGCAGCCCCCGCCTTTTTCGGTGTCGTCAAACCAATAAACAGCACTTTGCGATACCTGTTTCGCTTTACCGAAGTCAAGTTCGAGCCGCTCCGCCGTGCCTTTATGGTCCCAAAACGTCAATCGGGGAATCGAATGGTCGAGCGAATTTTTCGGCTCAATACCGTCAATGACCGCCTCGGTTGAATCGTTCGGAAAACAGAACGAAGCCGAAATTTCCGGTTCCAATTCAGCAGTCAACATATCTTCGGTAATGACCGCATACAGTGCGCCCTTCGTGTCAACAGGCTTCTTTTTCGGCAAGCCGTCCTGCCTGACCCAAACCGCCATCGCCCCGAACTTGCGGTGTCCCCAAGCATAATACGGAACCGCCGTCAACTCCCGACCGTCGGCGTTTTTACACTTAATCACCAGCACGCCGCCGAGTAAATCTTTGCGGAACTCTTCTGTAAACTCCGGGTTCTTTGCCAACTTAATGTCCGCTATCGGAACTTCATTATCAACCTGCTCAAAACAGTACACCAGCGGTCCCCGCTGAATCGCTGTCCGTCCCTGGTCAGCAGCAGCCTGCGGATGGGCAGCGATGCGCTGTACCGGCATCGGAAAATTCTGTACCGTTGTTTCGGAAGTATCAGAGGGCTTACTCCAGGCAATATGATGTGTAACACTGTAATCGGCAGCCTTTTGTCCAAGCCGTTCCGGCTGACGGATTTTCACGTAAAACGTTCCTGTTACACCGGGTTTCGGTGTGCGGTCGAATGTGAACAGCACTTTACCGTCCCAAGGATAATTTGTTTTCTGTGTTATCGTAACTTCGCCGCCGGGAAGTTGAAGCGTTGATTTGCCGGACACAAATTGATTCACATAAACCGTATTGCCTTGTACGGCATATTGATAGCCCGGCAGCGACGGCAAAAAGCGGACAACATTGGTCGGACAGCAGGCGCACGAAAAGAACGGCTGACGGCGGACAAGGTCTTTATTCACGGCGTGCCGGTCGCGGTCTAATTGGTCGGTTGCTTCAAGCGGATTGACGTAAAAGAAATTCTTGCCGTCCAAACCGATTCCTGCCAGCACCCCGTTATACATTGCCCGCTCAACGATGTCCGCATACTTTGCATCGCCGTGTAACAAATTCATCCGATGCGCCCAGAACACCAAACCGATAGCGGCGCACGTTTCGCAATACGCTGTTTTATTGGGAAGTTCGTAATCTTTTCCGAACGCTTCGCCTGCGTGACTCGCCCCAACGCCGCCGGTAATGTACATTTTTCGATTGACCACGCTGCCCCAAAGATTGTCCATTGCGTCAATGTAACCTTTATCACCGGTGTAAGCGGCAATGTCGGCAACTCCGGCGTAAAGATACATTGCCCGAACGGCGTGTCCGACAATTTCCGTTTGCTGCCGAAGCGGTATATGGTCTTGACAATAGGCACCGGCAAGTTTATCCGTCCGTTTTGATTTATCGCCGCGAATGTCGAGAAACTGTTCCGCCAGTTTCAGATATTTTTCCTTGCCCGTCTGCTGATAAAGTTTCACGAGAGCCAGTTCGATTTCCTCGTGACCGGGAACCTCGAATTTGGCGGTTTTATTTGTGATAAAAACGTCAATGATATGGTTGGTGAATTTTTCGGCAATATTGAGGAGCGTATCTTTGCCGGTTGCCTGTTTGTACGCAACGGCACCTTCGATAAGATGACCGGCGCAGTATAATTCGTGTTTGTCGATTTCCGTCCAGCGTTTGTGCGGTTCGTTGAGCGTGTAGAAGGTGTAAATGTAACCGTTGGGCTGTTGAGCGGCGGCAATCCAGGCGATAACATCGTCCGCCCGTTTTTCCAGTACC
>JAITOZ010000047.1 GCA_031289675.1 Planctomycetaceae bacterium | reverse complement strand
AAGTTTGTGATACACTTAAAGGAAACGGAATTCCGCTTCAACCATCGAAAAGAAAACCTTGCCAAAATTATAAAAAAACTTATGAAAAAATAACTCTTAAACTTGTCAAGCCCCTAGATATTTAATCTAACATTATGTATAACAAGCACTTATCGGGACGGAAGATTGGTGCAATCCTTTGTTGCTTTTGCGGAAGAACTCCGCCGAACGGCGCATACGGACGGTTTGCCGTAAACATCGGTGCCGGTCTTTGTACCGCCGCAATAAGAAACGTCAAGAATTTTTAGATATTGTCAAAACACTGAAAGGCATTTCACAAAAAAGTGAGGCGGACAAACGGGAAGCGGTTGGACACTTTGCTGCTTGCGATGGCGGCTTGTCTTCGGCAAATCAATTAAAAAACCTCTTGACTTTATCTTTGCCTGTGTGGTAGATTATTCCTACTAATCGTTATGAGGAATATGATGAAAACGCTATTACCCCTCGTTTGCCTGTTATTTGCCGTTTCGGCGGGACAATTGTTCGCCGAGAACACCATTTCCGTTTCTGTGAAAAACGGCGAAGTCGTCTGCTCCAGCAGCATTGCCAACGGTTCCGGTTTCATTCCCAAGCCGGACGGCGACGTGGATGTGAAAAATGCGGCGTTCCGCCTGAACAATCTCGAAAATCTGTATTTTCGTCCGCAACTGCCTGCCGATGCGACAAATGTGCGGGTCATCCTGTCCCTGACCGATAAAGCGGACGGACTGAAACTGCGTTGGAACAATACGGTCTTGCCGCTGCCTGCGGGAGCGGGAAAAAGCATCCGTGTTGCCGTACCGCAAGGGAAAGTGAAAACGGACGTGAATGTTTTGCGTGTTACGGCAACGGGCGATACCCTTTCATTGGAAGGCGTTACGTTTCAATTCGATGTGCCGGGTCTCGTCAACAAGAGTACGGATAAAAAACCGGCGGGCGAACTGCTGGAAGTGACGATTGAGGATGTGAAATGGCGTTTCCGTTATTGTCCGGCAGGAACATTCACGATGGGTTCGCCGTTATCGGAAAGAAACAGAAGCGATAACGAACAACTCCATCCGGTCACGCTTTCGCAGGGTTTTTATCTTGCCGAGACAGAATTGACGCAGGAACAGTGGGAGGCGGTAACGGGAAATAATCCTAGTCATTTTAAGGGGGCGAAGTTACCGGTAGAATGGATTAGTTGGAATGATTGCCGAGCGTTTATCGGGAAGTTAAATTCTCTTGGTGCTGCGCCGAAGGGTTACAAATTTGCGTTGCCGACGGAGGCACAGTGGGAATATGCTTGCCGGGCGGGCAGTACAACGGCGTATTGTTTCGATGAGTCGAAGGATTCGCTTGACGCACATTGCTGGTACGCTGGTAACAGTGATGACAAAACGCACGAGGTCGGAACGAAGAAGGCGAACGCTTGGGGTTTGTATGATATGCACGGCAACGTATGGGAATGGTGCAGTGATTTGTACGGTGATTACCCTGCGGGCGGCGTGACCGACCCCGTAGGTGCTTCGTTCGGCTTTTACCGCGTGCTCCGCGGCGGCAGTTGGTACTTCGTCGCGCGGGGTTGCCGGTCGGCGAATCGGATCGGCGACTCGCCTAGCAACTCGATCTACGGCATCGGCGTGCGGGTTGCCCTCGTTAGCGGTGAGCAAACAGGACATCCTCTCCGGTACGGTCAAGCCGGCAGGTAGGAAAATGCCGAATCTTATCAATGCCGTGCCGTTTTCATATTAGAATCGGCAGCCCCGCAATTCGATGCCGGCAATAAGAATAGAGTAAGAAAATCAAGAACGGGGATATGAAGGCGGCTCAGAACGTTCGCAACGCTGAAATTACCTTTGGTAATTTAATATGACCGCACCGTCCTCAAAAGTGTTATGGACTTCAAAGCCCTGCCGCCGATACTCGTCCATCGCTTTTTTCCGGTAGGTCATTTTTCCCGCACTGAATAACAGGATATCCGGCGTTGCCCAATCCAGCAGCCGTTTTGTCTGATTCGATTTGCCGCCGTGATGCGGTATCATCACTGTATCCGTGTGTACCGGTTCGGTGAGCAGAAACGGTGCGGGTTCGTTCCCGTCTAAATCTCCCGTTAACATAATACTCTTACCGCAATGTTCAAAACGTAAAACAATACTTGCATCATTCGTCTCGGAGTATTGCGGAAAAACCGTTTTGGGCGGATGCAATATCTGCGAATGAGGCAAACCGTATTCTTTTAGATTGTCCCCGCTGCCGATAATCCGCTGCGGAATTTCTTGTGCTTTCAATCGTTCTTGCAATAAATTCCACGCCGTTTGCTCTCTTGTTGACGGATTCGGATTATTACAGTAGGGCGAAACCAATACCGTGCCGACGGAAAACCGGTCAAGCAGCCGGCTGATAGCATTAAAATGGTCGCTGTCGGGGTGTGTAACAATAATCATATCAATATGCGTTTTACCAGACCGCCAAACCGCCCTGCTTAACACATCAGCAGCAAATTGAGGATTTGTAATGCGTCCGGCATCACAAAGAATCAGTTTGTTTTGCGGCGTGGTGATTAAAATACAGTTTCCGTGTCCAACCGCATACACCGCCAGCGTTAATTGGTCTTCGCTCTGCCGGACATAACAGCGGACGTAACCCGATACCAAACCGGCGGCAATCCAAAGGGCGGCGAGAATACACAGCACTGACCGGCGGGGACGTTTCACTGGTAGGAACGTCAGAAAACAAAATACAGCATAAAAAACAGGATTCCACCAAACCGGCGGACCGGGTAAATAGTAATGTCCGCCGAGTTGCTGAAAACAAGTGATTAAAGCGAGCAAACTCTGAAACGACACGTCGGCAAGACAACCGGCAGCATAACCGATATAGGGTACTTGTCCGAAAAGAGCCGTCAGAAAACCGAACAGCATTGATGCCGACAGCGGCAGCCACATCAGCGGATTCACGAGAACGGCAACCGGAGTAAAAAGATGGATACGTTCGAGTATCATCGGCATTGTGATGAGCCAAATCGTAAAACTCACGAGAAATAATCTTGCCGTATTCCCTGCAATACGCCGGCAGAACGGATAGACAATTTTCTCCGCCGCTTCGGTTTTTCGCCTTTTTTCCTGTATAACCGGTACCCATATAAAACAACCGACAGCGAGAAACGACAATTGTGCCCCGAATTGAAATAGTTCCGCCGGATTGAGCATCAGCACAATGAGTGCTGCTGCCGAAAGCAGATTAACAGGCAAAGTCTGCCGGTTTGTCAAAACGGCGATTCCTGTAACAGTAATCAGAACTGTTGCCCGTATTGCCGGTGTACGGACATCTGTTACAAAAAGATAGAGGAAGACAAGCATTATTGTTATAAAAGCCGTTGTCCGGCGGGGAACTTTACATAACCGCAGGAAAAAGGCAGCGATACCGGCAGCGAGAGCCGTATGCAAACCGGAAATCGCCAGAATGTGTATCGTTCCTGTTTCTAAAAGACTTTGCGTCACCTCTTCGTCAACTCCCTGCCGGACACCGAAAATCATTCCTTCTGCCAGCGGCAGCGTTTGCGGACTTAAACAGCGTTCGAGATTGGCAATGCCGGTACGCCGAAGGGTTTCAAGTATCCGGAGCAATGCTGTTGTTACTCCGTAACTGTTTTGGTGCATTAGGGTAACAGCATTTTTGTCGCCGCAGAACAAAGCGGCACGGATGCGCTGTCCCTGTAATACTGCCGCTGAATCATAATCACCCGGATTTTGCGGCGGCACCGGTTTGTAGAGGTTTCCGAAAATTTGTACAGAATCTCCTATATGCAGATTGCGGAGGTCGCCGTTACTGTTCATGGCGGCTTTACCGCTGACAGGTATCCAAGTGCTGCCGTCCCGCAATTTTGTTGCGAAAATAGTTAAATTTGTCCGGTCGCTGCTTTCAAAGACTTGTCCGGCATCGTCCGGCGGTTTCGGATAATAGCGGGGCATTTCGGCAACTGTACCGATAACCGCAACGGGCTGTTCGTCTTTTTGGGCAAAATTGCCGATGTCGTTTTCTGCAAAACGGTAATAATAATCGTGATGCCGAAAACCGAATGAGGTAAAACAAAGCAGGTAAATTCCAATGCCGGCGGCTAGATGACGCTGACGATACCGCAAAATGCACCAGCCTGTTATTGTAACGAAAATCAGAAAAAGCCAAAAAGCGGCGGAAGTTACGAGAAATCTATCGGTCAGTATGCCGCAAACGGCGGAGGCGAGAATAAGAGGCAGCGGCTGATAAGAGGAAGTGAAGAGTGAAGAAGGCAAAGCAGAGATGATATTTTTCATCGCCCGTTATTGTAGCACGACGCTCAACCGCCTGCAATAAGGGATTTGCGATAGATTGCGGGGAATGAAGGGAAAGCGGTAGTGCATTAACACGCTTGCGTCCCCCCCATCGTAAAGAGAAAAAGTACCGGCGTTTCCCCCGTGAGAAAGAAATCTTGACAATCCTGCCGTGCCGGTATAGAATCGGGCGAAGATGAAAGGTTACACTTGGTACAACAGACGGATTTGAATGAAAGTTTTAATCGTTGACGACAGTAAACTTGCTCTCATCGCTCTCAAGGGCTTGCTCATTGAGAACGGGTATGATGTCTATACTGCCAATAACGGCAAAGAAGGACTAAAAGTGCAGGATGAGACCGGCTGTAGGGCTATTATTTCGGACTGGGAAATGCCCGAAATGGACGGCATTGAGTTTTGCCGAGCCGTCCGTTCCAGAGACCAGACGGGATATGTTTATTTTCTGCTGCTCACGTCGCACGGACAAGCCGATGAACTTGTTCACGGGCTTTCTGCCGGTGCTGATGATTTCATTGCCAAACCGTATAATCCCGCTGAAGTTCTTGCCCGGCTGCGAGCCGGTGAGCGGATTTTGTCCCTTGAAACCCGTGATGTGGCAATTTTTGCGTTGGCAAAATTGGCGGAATCCCGTGATAACGATACCGGTGCGCATCTCGAACGGGTGCAACATTATTGCCGGGCTTTGTCGCAACAGTTAGCGACCAACGAGAAGTTTACGGACATCATCACGCCGGAATTTGTTCGCCTTATGTTTCAAACTTCGCCGCTCCACGACATCGGCAAGGTAGGCGTTCCTGATGCGGTTTTACTTAAACCCGGCAGGCTTGACCCGCACGAGTTTGAGATAATGAAGAGACACCCGAAAATTGCTGCCGACACGCTTAATGCCGCATTGGCAAAATTTCCGGGAGTGGGTTTTCTCGAAATGGCGCGAGACATTGCCGAGTCGCATCACGAAAAATGGGACGGTACGGGCTATCCGAACGGTTTGAAAGGCGAAAACATACCGCTGTCCGGTCGGATTATTGCCGTTGCTGATGTCTATGATGCGCTCATATCGAAGCGGGTGTACAAGGATGCGTTCACTCATTTGGCAGCGCGGGGTATTATAGAGGAGGGCAAGAGCAAGCACTTTGACCCCGATGTCGTTGACGCTTTTTGCGATCAGGAAGAAGCGTTTTTGGCAATACAGCGGCAGTTTGCTGAAGCATAGGCAGCGGGGAATATCGTTTAGCGGGGAGCGGCATAACCGGTAGGCTCTTGCCTGGTGTCTCACGTCTTTTTTAGTAAATTTTTGACGATATTGTATAGATTTTCTTTTCGATGATTGAAACGGAACTCACATTCCTTTAAGTGTAACATAAAGGTTTGCGAAGCACAACCATTAAACTTTGGGGTTTTCTTTTGGCAAGACCAAGCGGCGGTCAATCTTGCCGCAGCGGAAAACATCGCAAAAGGTTTCAACGCTGTTGACGCGAGCAAGTTCGTTTTCACTGTGATAGACCGATGACCGATAATGACCGTAACCATTCAAAACAAAGCAGCATAGCCTTGCCGGCTGTCGGCGGATGCTCGAAAAGCCGGCGGCACCGGTTGCAATGCAGACGCTGACAAGCGGCAGCGGCAAGCACCATACCGATCCCGACACGTTTTCTGCCGATGAGAATCAGGTAATTGCTCAAAAATGAAAAGGGTAAAGTCTTTCCGGTTGCTCTCTCGAAACTGTCAACAGATGACCAGAATTATGTCAAAGAGCAACTCAAAGCGGAACCGGAATTGCCCAAGCGGGAAAAATAGAATATCACTCCTTTTTACGGAATACGGCAATGCAGAACCGGGCTGAAAGATAGGCTTCAACAAATGCCAGCCACGGACGGCGAAGCAACCCTGCTCCGCTGCGGACAATTCTGCCGTCCTTCAAATGATTTAACGCATTACGCCGCCACATATTCACCTCCCGCCGCAATTTAACACACCGGCTCGCCGCCGCTTCATAATGTATCAACACCTTATCGTGAATGAACTGTTCCGTTCGGTACACTAATGCCGGACTCGCAGGTTCCTGCTCCAATTCGGTCAGGCACGTGTCAATTTCGCCTGTTATGGTTTCAACATCTTTTCCGGCAGCCCCGCCGGTATTAAAACTAAACAGCCTTGCCTTCACCGCCGTCAAAGCATTGGCCAATTCCTGCACAGCCGCTTCATACTGTCCTTGCCAATTATATTCCGCAACCCGCTCTTTGAGCGGTTCCCAATGTTGCTTGAATTGAGCCAGCGGAACGAGATATTTCAGCCGGCTCGTCAACATTCCTGCAACATTGGTCTTCGGCTCGGCAGGAGTCTGCTCCAGTGCCGCCTGATATTTTACCGCTGACTTTGCCGCAAGTTGCTTGCGGGTCAGCCACCAGATTTCCTGAAACTCAAAGAACAACCGAATGTACGACTGACTGTCGAGAACAAAATCCTTGAGCCAACGCCAAGCAAATTGAAAGAGGTTTTCGCGGGGGAAACCCTTCCGGCGGTCGAGCCGGACTTTCCTGCGGAAAAAACCGGTCATCATCGGATGTGTGCCGGATAAAACACCGCTGTAGCGGTACCAAATCAGGTTCCAGAACATAAACCAATAATGTTCCTCCGGCATACGGCGCAAAATAGCCGCACAGTGCTCTTTGGTATAAAACTCGGAGTATGCCAGTTGCGTTGCCGCTTTCCATTCGCCCGGCTTCATCTTCGGATGCCGGAATGTCTCGTGAAACGAATCATATTTATTCAAATCAGGGTCAATATATTCGTTGTGTTCGAGCATTTCCTTATGATTGACCGAACCCGGCAGCGGAGTCATCATAAAAAACGAAACCAAGTCCACACCGACATTATCCCGCAGGAACACGACATCGCGCTGCACCGACTCGAGCGTATCGTTTGGAAAGCCGATAATGTAACCGACGTGAACAATCATTCCGGTACTCTGCCAGCGCACGACCATCTCGCGGTATTGTTCGACATGATTTTGCGTTTTCCCCGCCGCAGCGATATTATCGGGATTGACGCTTTCCATCCCGATAAACACCGTTCGGCACCCCGCCTGTTTTGCTTTGTCAACGAAGTTCGGAATTTTGGCGGCTTGCGTGTCAATTTGCATCATAAAATTGACATTTTTGCCTTCCGACCGCATTTCGGCAAGACCATCGAATATCGCTTCCCAGTGTGCGCTTCGGGCAAAGTTATCGTCAGTGAAGAAGAAATTATCTACACCGTTGCGGTAATTGTTGCGGACAGCCTCCAAGACCGCCGATGAAGACCGGCAGCGCATTTTCCGTCCCTGTATGTTGATAACGGTACAGAAAGTGCAGCCGAAGGGACAGCCGCGGCTCGAATCGATTGTTGCCCAATGTGCGCCGAAATGGTCGATATATCGGGGGTCGGCGTGCGGAACGGGGGCGTTAGTCAAATCAGGGGCTTTCGGAAACCGGTACACCGGCTGTAGATTATCGTCCAGAGCATCGCCGAAAACCTGCTCTAACACACCGGGCGTTTCAGATTCTCCCGCAGCAAGAGTCACACCGTTATCTATCAGGTCTTGCAGTTCCGGCGATGGTTTGTCGAAGAGAGCAAGAACACCGGTAACGTGAAATCCGCCGATGAGGACATCAATGCCGAGTTTGCGGAATGTCATAGCAATGTCGGCAGCGCGGGGAAACTGATTGGACTGTACACCGACAATGCCGACAATGACTTTGGTCTCCCCCTGCCGGTTTTGACGGGCTATTTTAGCAAAGGGAATCTTTTCGACGTTATCATCGTAAGATACCATCGTGATAGGCGGAAGGCTGCGGGGCGAAGAGTTGCCGCCGGACGGCAGCGCTGCGGCTTCGTTTCCCGTTCTCTGCGTTCTGTTGTCCGCTATTTTCTGTGTCAGACTTTTGAGAACGGAGAGGGAATTAGACGGAACAACCCCTTTTATCCAACGGACAGGATAGCCGTCGTCATCATACCTGGAGGGAACGACATAGACAATGTGTAAATTTTTGTACATTACGGGAACCGGCACTTGTCCGGCGGAAAGTAAACTACCGTCATTGTAGCATAAAGGCGGAAAAAAAGAAAGACGAAATAATCAGGTATTTCTAAAAATTGATTTTAGACTTGTTCGGTAACCGAAAATGAGTATTTTTCTTGCCGGTTTCTGGCTCTTGCAAAAAAAATACATCGGTATCAGCGGCAGAGGCAGAAGGCTTAACCTCCCGCCTCGTTTCTTTTAGTCAAAAAAAAAGAAACCGAGAGGCAGACCAGTCAAAGCAGTGATTCTGCTCGGTTCCGGTTGGTCAGAATCTGCTGTGCTGAAGCCTTAACTCATTGACCCGATACCGTTAAGTCCTACTTTCAACGCTATCTGGAACTCGGTCAAGACAATTTGGGGCTGGCATAGATAATATCTTAGCACAGGCGGGTGTAATATGCTTTAGGGTATGACAATCAAGGGTTCTCGTCTCTCTTTGAGACAGTCACAAAAGTTGCTCGAGTTTTTTGTT
>JAITOZ010000300.1 GCA_031289675.1 Planctomycetaceae bacterium | reverse complement strand
GTGATGGAGACAATCCTTACGGCACAAGTACAACGGGCAAGTTTTTGGAAAAAACAACCAAGGCTGGTTCGTATCCGGCAAACGCTTGGGGCTTGTACGATATGCACGGTAACGTGGGTGAATGGTGCAGCGATTGGTACAGTGATTATCCTAGCGGCAGCGTGACCGATCCAGTAGGCACTTCGTCGGGTAGGGGACGCGTGGGGCGCGGCGGACATTGGTGTGCCGATGCCGTGGAATGCCGGTCGGCGCATCGGGCTGCCTACGCGCCGGGGAATAGGGGCTGTTACTTGGGCTTGCGTGTTTCCCTAGTTAGCGGAGACAAGTAAAAGGACATCCCCTCAAGGACAGGTCAAGCTGGCGAAGGAAAAATACCGCACGGAGCGCAACAGAGATACGCAGTGAAAGTTGATTATCTTTTAATTCGCTCGCACGGGACGAATGAGGTCTCTTTGAATTGGACAGGCGAATCGGCGGACAGCCGTTCTTATATTTTCATCAACGGTTCGCTCGTTATAAGCGGCTTTATGGCGGGAACGAAGGAACGCAGTGCAATACTGCCGGTGCCGTTCCATTCAACATTCCTTATCGAAGTTCACGAATTTACGGACGAAAACGAAATACCGAACACAATGGAAGAATTGCCGCAAGTAAGACCGCTTATTGCTTGGAACAGCGTTGATACGGCAATCTCGTACAATATTTATCATGCCGTTTTTGACAATGATGAAATCGAATCGCTCAATGAAGTAATTCCGCACTTCGCCGTTGATTTACCGCCTTCGCCGGAACTCGTTATCACAAGGGATACGCAGACCGGCTTATTAAGTTTTCGTATCAACTGTTAACGTGCGTTAAACAATTTTCATGTTCTGTTTATCGATTACATAACTATTCACTGTTCACTATTAACTATTCACTATTATGATTCCAACACCTGATTATCTTGGCTTGTTTTATCCTTCAAAGGACTTGGCAACACCGAATGCGAATTTGCCGGACAGAGTAGTTAGTCCGGGTTCAACGCAACTTTCGATTGTCACCGCATCGCTTAACGAAGACACCGATTTCTGGAACGGGACGGTCGGTTTCTTCTGCGGGTAATCCACCGCCACGCTTCGCGGCATTCCATTTCACGTTCGTAAATGGAACAAAGAGACCGGAGTATTGCAAATCACCTCTCCGCTGCCGGTTGTCCCCGTTGCAGGCGATATGTTCAAACTCTTTGTCGGCGGTAAGACGGCATCATCGCAAGAGGTTCTTGCAATGAAAATAAGCGGCAAGCAGCCGGAAGTTGCCCCCGTATCGGGTCCGAATGTTACCGGTGTTACAATAAAAAAGGCATCGGCAATGCTGGGGGCGGGAACGCTTGAAGTCCGCTATGAATACACGAACCGTATCTTGAAAATACGAATAGCGGTTATACCGACTACGGTCCCGAAACGATTTTGACAGGCGATGCCCAAAACATTGCTGTCTATAACAAAGACCTTGCGGGGTTTATTCTGGTCGATGTTGTTTATGCTTCGCTGCGGACAAGCGGAACCTACACGGATACGTTTACGCTGTCGCTTCCGAAGGGCAATCTCATTCCCAATTTCGAGGGCTATGAAACGAATGACGGCTTCGGCAGAACCCGTACCACTAAACAATACAGTATCTTCCCGTTGCAAAAAACGTATAGCGTTTTGCTTATTCCGCTGCACCTAACAAATACCCTGGTGTTAGTCCTTTAGATTTCAGGAAATCTTTGATTACGCCCTTACCGCTTGGCAAAATCTTATCAATATCAGAATTACTTGGACTGCTCCAAATGGCATTTCCAACTAATCGCCTCACAATGAATCGTACTTTATCGAACTGCAATTCCGATATAATGCGATAAAACAAACGTGCTTTGTCATCTGCATCGAAGATGTCTAACCCTGCAGCAATTGCATCCCGCAAAAGTTCCGACCAAGCCGCAAAAGCCCGTGGACTAATCAAACGTTTGATTTTGCGTTGTGTACCATCATCCTCTGACTTTTGTGCATCAAAAAGATGGAATACCTCCTCATCAAAGATATTGCACAATCGAATAACGTTACCAATTTCTGATTCACGCAAATATTTCTTAGTATCAGCCATATCATCCTCTGTCGGTTCGCGATACAAGAATTGAGCAAACAAAGATTTTTGCAAACCGTCCACCGTAAGCGGAAGTTCTTTTGTTGATTTATTGCTCTTACTGACCAATCGGCAAATCTTGTTTTGTTCTTCGTCGAGAACGGCGTTGAAAAGAAAATCCCTGAACTGTTTGTTGACATCGCCTTTGGTTTCTTTGGAATAAAGAAATTTGACAAACCCGGATTCGGACTTGACGTTACCGTCATCCGAGTGTTTGTATTCTTCTAATGCCTTTCCAAACTGCTTTCCTAATTTTTCTACCATAATAGAAGAGTAGAATTTGGTCTGGACAAATTTATCGTGGGCGGCAATAATTGTCGGATTGAGTTGAACTGCATTCGGCTCTATGTAAATTTTTAACTCAAACTCCTTCCGCTCACCCCAAAGAAGAGCGGCTATCTTGTGTTGCCCATCGAAAATGAGAATCCTGTTGTTATGCAAACGGGCAATGGACGGTTGCAGCAGCGTATTCGTTTGTAAATGTCGATATAACTCAAACACTTTATCGAAAATCAAATACCGCGGCTGTAACCCTATCTGTCCATCGAAATCATCATCACTATTGATGACATTAACAGGAAGAGTTGCATAAAAGTATTTCCAGCCAGTTGTCGGGCATTCGTGTAAATGAAAACTTTTCTTCTTGTTGATGAATTCAAGTTCTACACTGTCCAATTGTTCTGTCCGGTACACAAGTTCGGCAAAACTTCCGATAAATTTTTTGTCTTGAAGATATTTCAGTTCGTCCTTTAACGTTAACGCTTGCCCGCGGGCAAAAAACTCATTCATTTGGAGTTTTACACGAAAATCATCCAAAGGCAAAGTTCCCTTTTCTTGATTGTGTTTTTGGCACATTGGGGCGATGTTATCGGCTTCCGATTGTCCGCCTTTGGCAAATGCGCGGATATGGTCGAAATGTATCGTTTCTCCCTCCGGTATGTCGTGTCCGGTTGCAAAACACTTCCGTCCGTAACGAGCGAGGATAGTTTGCTTTTCCTGTTCAGAAATTTGGCGAGCAATTGTAATCGCCATCGGTGGTCTCCTCGTTATCTTGGAACACGGTTACGTTAACAACGGTGGACATTTTACCACGTTTTGAAAACAATGCAACAACGAGACACTCACCTTCGGGTGCGAGAACGTCAAGACGGGCAAACCGATGACTGTGTCCGATGCGGCACGGTTCATCAAAGCAGTGAAGACGAAAACGGCAGCCGCCGGTGAAAAGAAAACCCGCGTCCGCGAAGACGGAACGATGTCGGCAATCAATGCCGCTCATAAAGTTCTGACCGAAGAGCAGCGGGCGATGACCGTGAAAGAGATTTATGAAACAGCGGTAGAGAAGGGCTATTGCCGTCTCGCCGGGGCAACACCGATGCTGACCATCTACGGCATCATCAGCACTGA
>JAITOZ010000289.1 GCA_031289675.1 Planctomycetaceae bacterium | reverse complement strand
TTCCGGCGGGGCTGCACCAGCACCTGCTCCGGCGGGGCTGCCGAATTATGTTTATCCCGGCGATACAGCGAATCAAACGCCAGGCAATAACGCCGGTGTTTATCCAAACCAAACGTATCAGCCGACCAGTGCGGTGTCGCATCCGCAGTACACTGCACCCGTACCGGCTGACAGCGGTAATTATGCTCCGTTCGGGTCGCAACCCAACAACGTTCCGGTATATGCTGCACCGCAGAACGCACAGCCTTACAATGCGCAGCCTTACGGCAATCAGACAGCACCCGCGTCTTATGCTGCACCTGCCGCTGACCCGTATGCCAACAGTGCCGTTCCGGCGTATCAGCCGCCGGTTTCAAACGGATACTAAAACCGTTTTCAGTAATAGCGGCAACGAACGATTCGATTATTTTAGGGGGTAAAGCGGATGTTATTTATCGTAACGCTGCATTGCCCCTCACTATTTGCTCCTTGTTTCTCCAATGCGTCCGACTATTTTCTCCGAAAAAGACGATTTCGATTCGTTTAGCAGCAATTTCAATACCGGCGACGATATCCATAAATCATTGCCGCCGTTTGTCCCGTTCACTTCGGCTTTTCAGCAGCGTAATGCCGGTGATTTTCCGGGCAGAGCCGAGTCGGAATTGGATATGGACCGACGGGAAAACCAACTGAATGCCCGGCTGGCACAATTTGAAACTCTTGTCCGTAATACCAAAGTCTCAATGCAGACGAAAATGGACGAAATTGCTCTGCAAGAAGAACAGTTGAAAACGGCGGAAAATGCCTTGCAGTTAAACCGGTCACAGATTGAGGAGCAACTCAACGGTCTTCGCCGTGAACTTGAAAGTGAACGCCTTGATTTAACGACGCGGAAAAAAGACATCGAAGACCGGCTTGTGCGCAAAGAGAAGGAAATGACCGAAGTTTCCGCCCAGCGGGAACGGGAACTTGTCGCCCGCATTGAGGAATACCGGCAGCAACTCGAATCCCAAGTCGCCGCCGGAAAACAGGAGTACCAAGAGCGGTTTAATGCGAAGTGCCGGGAAATAGAAAATACTTTTGCTCAAAAATTAGCCGCCGAAAGAACGCGTTATGAAGTCGAAGTGCGGTCGCTTGATGAAAAATACGACAACCGGCTGCGGACGCTGAATCGGGAAACCGGCGTGAAAAAAGCGGAACTCGAAAATCACTTTGCCGTCCGTTACAGTGAAATCGAGCGGCAATGCGAGAGTAGAAAAAAAGAAATTGAAGAATCGGCGGAACGCCGTATCGCGGCTTTGGAAACGGATTACGCCGCAAAATACAGCGAAAAAGACAGTCAACTGACCAAAAAAGACGATATGCTGCGGCGGCGGGAACTGCTGATACAGCAAGCCGAAGAGGAATGGAGTCACCGGCGGGAAACGTTTGAGAACCAATGGAACGATTTTGAGGCTCTCCGCAAAACGAAAAGCGAAGAATTTGCCCGCTTCGAAGCAAAATGGGAGGAACGGGAAAAGGAAGTCTTTGAAACAGAAGCCCGATTGAAAAAACGTGAAATAGAACTTACTGCGCAAGATGAATCGCTGAAGGTACGGGAGTATCGGGTAGCGGCAGACGAAAAGAAGTTTACGGGCTTGCAGGAGTTAAAGACGGAGTTGGAGGAGTCGCAAAACGAGTCAAGCCGTATTCGGGACGCTTTGGTTCGGGAACGGCATCAGTTACAAAAAACGGTCGAGTCGGAACGCAAACGGCTGCGGGAAACGCAGGAATTAGCATTGCGGCGGCTGGAAGAAGAGCGTCAGGATGTTACGGCGCAAAACAAGAGACTCGAACAGATGAAATTGGCGTTGGAGCGTTCCCGCGAAGAACTCGGAAAGATGCACCGCGAAACGCTTGAAGTCCGTTTGGCAACCGAAGAGTTGTGGCTGCGGCTCGCAGGCGAGTCGGATTCAGAGGATATGAAGGATTCTGTAACGAAAATACGTTCACGTTTGGCGGAAGAGTATCAAGAGGCTTTGTCGAAACTCGAAATCCAAAAAGCAGAGTTGAAGCAAACCCGGGAAGCGATGCACGAACAACACGAAAAACTCCAGACGACAAAAGACGAATTAGACCGCCTGACATCACAAAACGATACGGCTCTGAGTGAACGGGAAAAATGTTTGAAGGTCAGGGAGTTGGAACTTGAACGGCGGGAGGAACGTTTGGAAGAACAAATACAGCGGATGCATCAGGAGCGTGCCGAAATGGAGCGGGAAGTGCGGATGCTGCAAGTGCAAATCGAAGCGGCATTTGACAAAAAGGCGGCTTAGTCAAGAGCGGAGGCAGAAGTCCCCGATGGGCAGCAGCGTGCCGTACAGCAAAACGTGCGGGTTCAACCGCAGCAAAATAAAGTTGTTAGTCTGAAAAGCAGGTTTAATCATTGACCAATTTTACTGCTTAAGTCTTGACGATGCCCCGGCGGAATGCGCTATTCTCCGTCTCTTTGACCGCTGTCCCTCTTGACAAATCAGCGGCAGGAGCAGATAATGGCAGGCGGAAACGTTAAAAAATGAAATGCCTCAAATGTCCCGATTTATCGTTCTCAACGCTCTTTTCACCGTGTTTTGCGCTGTGTTTTTTGCCGGCTGCGGCGATTCGCCCGAAGTTCCGCCGGCAACTTACGGAACTGTTCTCAAAACGCTGCCGGTCATTGCCGCTGCTGGCGAACCGTTTCATTTCCCGTTTGACGACACAACCGACCACAACCGATGCAAGTTCGACCCTGAAACCGGCGAGTTAATAAAGGATAAAGAAGAATGATGTCCCCGCAAAAACGAGTACAGATGAGAATAGTAAAAATTAGCCTCGTCATTTTCGTCTTGTGCATCGTTCATTCCGCTGCCTATTGCCGGGACGCTGCGGGCATCGGCACATTACGGGATCACTCGGAACCTGTGAGAGTCTATCTCGAAGCCTGCGACCAACTGGCTTGGAACACTTTACCCTTTGCGCAGCCCGTTGTCCTACCGGTCCTGCCGGACACTGATGCTTCCCTTGACAAAACGGCGCAATTTTCGTTACGGGAATATTTGGCAATGCGCCTAATACAGGGCAGATTTTACGAGGAAGCAGAAAAAGTTTTGAACACTTTGAACGAACAAGATGCACCCGACCCTGCCGCCTTGCTGATAATGAAAGCCGTGGTGGCCCATCAATTCGCTAACACCGAAGCGGCGGCATCGGCATTGGAACAGTTCCGCCGCATCGCACAGCCGGACTCGCCTCAAAACACTCCGATTCCCCGCCGCTATATCGAAATAGCCAAATTGCTCCGTTACGAAACGGAACAAAAGTCTGGAGAAACAGAGCAAATAGCAAAACAGATGAACGGTGTGCGGCGCAAACTCGGCAAAGGAAAAACGGGAGATGATACGCAAAAGTCGGAAGACGGCATTCTGAAATCGCTGGACAAGTTAATCGAAAAAACAGAACAGCAGGTTCAAAAGCAGGCAAGCGGCGAACCGAAAGGCGGCGAAGGAAATAGTCCGGCAAAGGACAGTTACCGGATGGGGCAAAAGGCACCGGGCAAAGTCGACCGGCGGGATTTTTCGCCCGATGCCGATTGGGGCAGTTTGCCGCCGAAGGAGCGGGACGAAGCCTTACTGAAAATCGAGAAAGATTTTCCGCCGTTCTATCGGGACATTATCGAACAATACTTCCGGGAATTAGCAAAATAGACGCTGGAATAACAATTTTCGCGTAAAGATATAAAGATTACAGAGGGATTTTCTCAACAGCCGGCGGACAGAGAATTTTGAGTTATACTTCTGTCTATTGAAAAAATTGGTTTTTATTGATTGTACAGGTGAAAGTTTTCGTTGAAGAGCGTGCGCAGTTCTGCCTTGTACTTCTCCGGCATTGGAAAAAGTTCTTGACTATGCCTATAATAGACCTGTTCCATAACTGCCGGCGTTTACTGTATCTCAAGATGAAAGAGGGAAATGATAATCGCGAAGCCGCGAAGTACACAAAGAATGGGCAAAGAAAACACGTAAAAAACTCTGCGGTCTTCGCGATTGAAAAAACGCTTAGGGAACAAGTCTAATGATGACTTTTAGAACTACGCTTTAATTTCCTGCTTTCCTTCGGTTACATTCTTTGCATAACATCTGGCAATTTTCCGTTATCGTTTTTCCGTTTTGACTCCAAGGAGTGATATGGTCGCCTTCCATCTTGTCGATGGCAAACGATTGCTTGCAATGAGGACAAACTCCGCTCTGCTTCTCGTAGGCACTGCGTTTCATTGTTTCCGTAAACGTCCGTATATTTAAGCAACGTTCATCACCAGTCAAAACGTATTGATAAATGCCGCTCTTCTTCGTAACGTCATCATCCATCATTAACGTTTTAATCTGTGTTTCCCTCGCTTGCACTGCGGACTGTTGTGTTAACGCTGCATCGTCCTTGAAATGATTGTAAAGTCCGCCCCAATCCAAGCCCTTCATTTCTTTGCGGTAATTCGGGAACACTTCTTGTATCCAAGCAATCACACGTTGAAAATACGTCCATATATCAAGCGCATCTTTGTCGTCCTTGTGCTGCGACATATACTTTTCAATCGCATCGCTCCCGCAATGATGCTCTGAAACAATCCAATCAATCGCCGTTTCAAGATACTCTTGCCGAATCGGCGAACCGCTGACATACTTGTTTGCCAAATGATACGCAACGCAATTATTCTTGCTGAAATACCGCTTTGCATCAGCAAGCCACGAACCGTGAAAAACGGCGTTGCGCAACTCTTGCGGAGTCAACTTTTCACCGGCAATGTTAATCCGCCGGAACCACGCCAATTTTTCGCTGTCCTCTCCTTCGCAAAAATACACTTGCAACTTGTAATCGAGAATCCTTTCCCGTTCATCTTCGGCGAGATTCCAGAACGTCCGTTTTTCCTTAATATGAAAACAAGTAACGGAAAAAATATCGTCAACGAATTGGCAAATCGACAGCGTCCGCTGCTGCCCGTCAAGCACTTCGTAAGTCCTGTCTTTACGGACAGCCCAATACATGACGTTGAGCGGAAAGTTTTGCGCAACGGTATCAATCACGGCATCACGCTGAGATTCTTTATAGATGAATTCCCGCTGATACGGCGGACGAATGTCAAGTTTCCCGCCGTATCCGACAACGCCTTGCTCGGCATTATCGGCGTAATTCTTGACGAGTTCGCAGATAGTGATTTCCTGCAATGTGATTTTCATACTGTATGGTTTGTTAGCCCTTATTTTTACAAGTACCCTTAATAGTATAGGACATCAATCAATTCTACCCTTATTTTCCGGCATTCCCGTTTGATAAAACTTCAAGAATGTCTCCCATTCTTCATCATACGATTGTGTTTTATGGTGTTCCGGTTGATTCAAAATATATTTGCAAACTTTATCAACATCCTTCTTGGAAACGGAAAATGCTGAACAGGACGATTGCCAATGAAATCGTCCATTGCATAAATGATTTTGATTGATAAATGCTTCCGATGCTTCGGCAACTTGATTGGCTAACTCCTCTTCACTCATTGTCGGCGACCTTGAAACCAGAAAGTGAATGTGTTCGGGATTAGCGTAAACGGCATACAATTTACACTGCCGGTTATTGATGATGCCGGTGATGTATTTCTCGATACGTTCCCGATGCTGCGGTTCAATACACGGATAACGCTCGGATGTTGTAAAAACAAAATGCGTATAAAGATTGTTATATTTGATTTCCATAGCGAATATTTTAACATATAAATTAAGGGAAATAAGAGGTGATGACGACGTATAACTTATGGGAAATTCTAAAAACATCATTTCTCACAAAACACCGTCATTGAAAAATAGGTAGTGTTGTAAATTTATTGAAATGAACGTTAACATACGGGAAAATAAGGGACTTCTACGACTCAATCAATAAATTCCTGACACAACCGAAAAATAAGGGTTTTCGATAAATTTGTGAGCGAAAAATTGAGTTTTTAGAAGTTACCTTATGCAGGTACATAAAAATTTGTCGGGTGCTGTTTTTAGTCCTACAGGGACAAACCTTGCATAACCATTATTTTCATTTTCCGAACCCTTAATAGTAATGCGTTTCCAAACTCTCACCCTTATTCCCTTCATTTATAAATAAGGGGAGACGATGAATGGTGACCTGTGCTATTAAGGGTACCGGGAAAAATAAGGGGTTCGGACAAATAAAAACCTTATTTTCAAAAAAAATACCTAATCATTTTTTACGCTTCCCTACTTCTGCTATTAAGGGTGCTTGTGAAAATAAGGGGTCGGAACAATAATATTCCTATCGCCGATGACGTATAAAAATACGTTGATAGGCGGATTGAATTACTCTACCCTCTACATTTATAAAATAATTTTTCCTTCCATCATTACCAAGCAAATTGGCGTTTTCATTGGTTTTCCCGCCGGAACACCCTGTCTTTTCGCCGTTTGATTTTACTTCCCAGTAGTCATCGTATTTTTTGGTATCGGGAACTTTATTATGACAGCCCCTTTGCGATGCACCGAGTATCTCAAACTGTTTCGGATTATACTTATCGAGAAACGTTATCGGTACTCCCATCACGCCCTCATAGTCCATTGGTATTTCGGCAACTTTCGACACTTCTATCGCATCGTAATTGTCATACTTCGGATATTCCGGCGAAGTGTATCGTTTATACAATTCCAATTTTTCGTGCCGCTTCGATATATCAAGATT